>JAFSID010000056.1 GCA_017439965.1 Clostridia bacterium
CGATTGTCTTATCACTCCTTTTGATGGCTGTATTTATAGCGGTGTTTTTTGATGGAAATCAATGGCGTGGAGAATTTATTGGTGAATATGATGAGATTGTGGAATATGTTAATGGCAGGGGTGGCGGTTATGCTGATTTCACCACTCCGCAAGGCAATGAAGGTAGTGTTGACCTCCACGACTATAGACCAATTATCGTAGATGATGATTATGTGGGTGTTGGGGATACAATCAGGGTACGAGAATACAAAGGAATTTTCAACGTGTTGTATTACGTTTTTGTAGAGGAAATACATTAGTTTGCTATGATATCTAAATCGGTGCAACTTGCCAAAATGAAAACAGTCACGTGGCTGTTTATGGTTTAAATTTACATAACAACAATTAAAAGCAGTCACATCTGTGACTGCTTTTAATTGTTAAGCTTAAACTGTGATTTTAAGCACCGTCATATCGCAGACGGGAATGAAATCCATTTTACCGTGAAGAAGCTCGCATTTGCTATGCTCCTTTATATCGAGCCGTGGGTCAACGTCCTTACCGGAATAGTTAATAGCAACGACAACACATTCCTTATCATTAAGCCAATGTGTCGTTACACCGACATCGGCAATGGGACTCTTTGCAAATTTATTTGTAATTGTCTCCTCGGCGCATTTAGCGTAAATCTTGTAATAAGGATACTTTTCGGAGTCGCGCAGATAATCCTCGGATTCAGCGAGCATTCTTTCCATCGGAAATGCGAGATAATAAATATATCCCTTGCCGTACTTATTGCGAGAGAAAACTACGTTACCGTCGTCGTCCCTTGCAAGAACCTCGGCGGTGTCCGCACGCATAAGGTATTCTTTGCCATATCGAACGGGAAGAACGTCACCGTCAAAATCAACGCTTATAAGCTTGCTGTTGTTTCTTAATCCGTCACTTATGAGTCCGAGTGTTGATTCGCTTTGAGAAAGCATTCCCGTACCAACGGTGAAGAGCACCGATGCACCGTTCTCTGCCTTTTCTTTTAATGCATCGTAGCAGGATATGTCGTAGCAATCCCATCCGTCAATGCAAGGCGCAATATAAAGAGCGGCATCGGGTAATTCCTGCTGGTGATAACGGTAGGTGAGCTCAAGGCCCGCTTGCTTGCAGAGTATATACGGTACTTGGACCGCTTCGCAAAGTGATGTGCCGTACTTTTCTCTTCGTGTAATACATACCGCATCGTACTTCTTTTTCGGAAGCTCTTCAAACGGCATTGACGAAAGAACGTCCTGACACTCCTTCATTTGCAATGCGACGGGCTTGGGAGATAAA
Source organism: Clostridia bacterium (assembly GCA_017439965.1). Taxonomy (GTDB): domain Bacteria; phylum Bacillota; class Clostridia; order Oscillospirales; family SIG627; genus RGIG6353. The sequence goes on from JAFSID010000056.1 coordinate 1,306, forward strand.
TCCTCATAAAGAAGTCCAAGCTCTCTTTCAATCATGCTCCAGGTGTAAGGCGGGTAGGTGAGGTGCAGCTGTTCGTGTGCGCACCACCAAAGATAACCGAGTGAGCCGTTAGCCCATCCCGAGTAGATACACATTTTAACGAACCGAGCAACCATATCCTTGTTGCCGATCATATTGTTGAGCGCTCCCGCTTCCTGCACCATTGCAGGTCTTCCGCCGACACCGCTGTAATATTCAACCATTTGTGTCGTAACGTAGCTTGTTCTCGGACCCGTCATAACGTCTCTGTCCCCGTTTACGGTAGGCGACGGATAAGGGTGAGGTGTTAATACGTCGCAGATTTCTCCCTGCTGACGAATGTTCCATATACCCTCCGAGTAGATTCCGTGAAGTCCCGAATGTATCTGCCTCGTGTTGTCCTCGCTCCTTATTGCGTTTGCAATAGATACGGTCCAAAGGTATGCCTCTTCCTCGCTCTTTGCTTCGGAAAGGTTGTTGCACTCGTTTCCTAAATCCCAGTATTCAATAACGTCACTGTGCTTAAAACGTCTTACAAAGCCCTTTACGAATTTAATTTCAAGCTTAAGCGCTTCGGGGTCGCTTATTAGATTTTTACCGTAAAGTGCGGGAGGAGTAAACATTCTTCCGCTCATCCACCCCGTAAGAACTGCAACGATTACCTTCATTCCGTGCTTTTTAACGTAGCCGAGAAATTCCTCAAAATGATTAATACATTCTTCGTCGAGTCCGAACTCGTCTGTCATAAGCTCCTCTCCGTGAAGTCTGTATTCTCTTTTAATATTACAAACGCCGTAAATCGGAACTAAAGGCTGAAAGTCTCTCCAGTTAGGAAATACTCGCATATACCTGACTCCGTACCGTGCAAGCGTTTCAAGGTCCTTGTCAACGCTTTCTCCATCCCAGTACTTCCACATTTCCGTGCCGTACTTTGAGCCCCAGTAGTTGCAACCTATCATATAATTCATATCCGTTGCCTCCGTAATTCATGTTTATTTGATTAGTATTTCGATTAAAGTATAGATGTAAAATCAAAGATTATCAATGTGTAATTTGATTGTCTTTTTGTACTTAATTACTGAATTGTGTGTTAATCGTTATTTTGCTTTATATATCCAGGTGACATACCCGTTGCTTTTTTAAATGCTTTAGAAAAATGGTATTCATCGCAGTAACCAAGAACGCTTGCAATTTCTCTTAACGTAAAGTTCTTGCTTTTCAGCATTTCATACGCAGAGCTGATGCGAAGGTTATCTCTGTATCCGCAAATCGTCGTACCTGTTTTTGATTTAAATTTGGCTCTCAAAAAAGAAGGGGACAGAGATAAAAGCTTTGTAATTTCGCTAAAATCAAAGTTTTTACCGTAATTTTGGTGAATGTATTCCTTTACAACGCGTATATCCTCGTCAGGCTCGGATTCTTTTTCTATTTGATTTTTGTATAGCTCGAGATAAAGCTTTAAAAGGTTAATTTTGCAAAGCGTATATGCCTCCATTGTTTGTAACTGCCAAGTTGAACACATTTCCTTGATAAGTTTTTCTTGCTTCTCATTACATCTGATGTGGGTTGGAAGAAAAATGTCGGTTTCAAAAAATACGCTCAAGTCAATGGCGCTTGTTATGTATGAGCAAGGACCGTCCGAATGCATTTCGTAGCTGTCATCTTTGTTTAAGAGAAGGAGCGTACCGCAGGAAAAGGCATGCTCATCTCCGAGTCTGTTTTTATAAACACCGCTTCCTTTTGTGAAAAGAACAAAGCCGTCCCATTGACGCTTTGGACATACAAAATTAAAATCGTCGTTTTCGTTCTTTTGGACAATTATATGTATTTTATCAATGTTAACGTCGAATAAACGCGACATATTATCACCCCGTTTCAATCATATTGTACATTATTATTTTGAGTTTTTCAATATCAAATGACTATATTTCATTAAAAAAATTAAATTAAAAAGTCATAAAATACAAAAGGACAATCTGTTTGTACATTGCGTAAGAGAGTTGACGGGGATATAATATGCTTGAAGAAATAAAAAGGAGAACTTATAATGCTTACATTTGCAGACGTTACGCTTAAAAGCGCAGACCTTGGAGGCGAAAGCCTTATTCCCGATATTCACGATGCATCTATCAATCCGTTTATGATTTGCGATGAATCAGTTACTGATGAGCTTCGTGAAAACGTAGGTAAGGGAATGCTTAAAACCCGTATTCCTTACAAGGATCAAAATATGTATAACCGTGTTTTTTCTCAAAAGATTTATAAGGCGGCAATTTTAGAGAACGAGCATTTGAAGGCGGTCTTTCTTCCAGAGCTCGGAGGACGCTTATGGTCACTTTATGATAAGGACGCACAAAGAGATTTGGTTTACGAAAACGGTGCGGTTATATACGGAAACCTCGGCTTTTCAAACGTCTGGTTTGTTGGTGGTGTTGAATGGAACGTAGGCTTTCGAGGACACAGTGCCTTCGGCTGCAGAACTTTATTCACCAGAAAGCTTATTGGAAAGAACGGTAATGACATTCTTCAAATGTATGAGTATGAAGAAAAACGCGGGGCAGTATATTGCATAAATGCTACACTTGACGACAACGTACTTCTTGTCCGTCCCGAAATACATAACGTTTCTGACGGGGAAACCTATATGTACTGGTGGACTAATATTGCCGTTGACGAAACTGTCAACACGCGTACCTTCGTTCCTACCGACCATAGCTTTATAACCTCGTACAGAGAGGGCGGTTATAATATTTCCCGTAAAAAAATACCGTTTATAAACGGCGCTGATATATCGCCTTGCGGAATGGCACCCGAGGCTATCGACTATTTTTATGATATTCCCAAGGATTCAAAAAAATGGATTTGCAGTCTCAGAGAAGATGGCAAGGGGCTTTTGCATTGCTCATCCGACAGACTTATCGGACGTAAGAATTTTCTTTGGGGACAGAATGCAGGCGGACGTCATTGGAATGAGTGGCTGACCGACGGAAGAGATTATTATGAAATTCAAGCGGGTCTTATAAAAACTCAGTTTGAATGCTTCCTTATGAAAAAGGATGAGGTTATAAAGTGGACTGAGGCATACGTCGGCGTTGATTTCGGTACTAACGAAGGAGATTTCTTTGAAATATCTGAAAAAATTTCAAAGAAGTTCTACAATGCCGATGAAAAGGAATATTTGTTTGACGTTTCTGAATGCTGTCCATTATGGCTTATCGGAAGCGGAAAGGGATATCTTGCAGGCTTGTATAAGGGCAGTGATATATGCCACGGTTTTGAATTTCCAAGAGAAAGCGTTAACGGTACAACTAAATTTTACCTTGATTTATTTGAAAATAACGTGAGTGAGGTTAACGTTGAAACTGATTTCACGGTAAATACAGAGATACTTAAGGCGCTTGAAAAAAGAGAAAACAGGAATTGGTTTGAGGATTATATCCTTGCTATCGGTTTATATGAAAAGGAGGACTATGACAAGGCGTACGCACTCCTTTGTGAATCGGTAAAGAAAAATTCGCACTATTTACCACTTACCGCACTTGCACTGTTTGAGGATAGCATCAATCATGACAGAAACAAAGCCTTTTCTTTGATAAGTCTTGCAATCGTACAGAGACCCGATTACTATCCGCTTGTATGCGCTTATGCCGAAATAAGCATAAGAGCTATGGAGTACAATGCGTTTATAAGCTTTTATGAGAATAGCTGTGAGGAGATTAAAAACACGGGACGCGTCAAAATGTACGTCGGTCAGTGTTACACGATGGTTGGTAATATAGAGAAGGCAGAAGAATTTATCAACGAAAAGCTTCTTGTACCCGACGTGCGCGAGGGCGAATATTCCATTTCTAACTGCTGGGTGCTTCTTAAAAAAGCAATTATGGCAAGAGATAAAGGCGTTGACGTAAATAGTATAACGGATGCCGAGGTTTTGCTTGAGTATCCCGTGCCTTACAGTATTGATTTTCGTATGCATCCTACACCTATCGCAAAGAAGGAGAAATAATTATGAGCATATTAAAGCCCTGGACACCTGTAGAAGTGAATAAAACCGATAACGGCTACGATATATCCGTACTCGGCAGAAGATACTCTTTAAGTGAAAAAAGCCCTTTCTTTTCCTCTGTAATTTCAAAAGGAGAAGAGATACTTGCATCTCCAATGAGAATTGTTGCCGAGAATAAGAGTGTTGTTCAAGAGTTTTGTAAAGCCAAAACTCTTATGATGGAATCAAGTAACGGCGAGAGGGTAGATTTGATTTCTACTATGGAATCAAAGTACGTTATCGTAAACGTTTCTCACGGTATTGAATTCGACGGATGCGATGAAATAACCTTATCGGTTATGCCTACGGGACCTAACGTTGCGGCGGCATTTGGTCTTGAGCCTTTTGAGACCGACGGCTTTGATATGAATAAGCTTTATCTTGAAGTTCCGCTCAAAAAGAATTTATTTAAATATTATGCCTTCTATCCGGAAACGCAGGAGAATATTTTTAACGATGAGAATGAAGCTGACGATTTCTTTGGGAAAACTGCCGTGTTTAAATCAGCAGGTGCTATTGCTCAGAGTGGAATGCATTTTCCTTACCGCCAGCAGATATATCTCAGCAGTGACGAAAGGGGTATCGGATTCTTTTTTGAGAGTGACGAGCATTTTAATAACTCGGATAAAACGAGGACCTTTGAAATTATCAATAACGGGGATGAAATCGTTTTAAGGATTAGCTTTTTTGATGAGGCTCCGTCCTTCTGGCGTGATAAGGGTGAAAATAATAACAGCTCCCGTTCAATGTGCCCGATAACCTACCGCTTCGGTATGCAGGTAACACCCGTAAAGCCTATGGAAAACTATCCGCATACCGAGAAGAATTTCCACGTTGATTGCTTTTGTAAGATTGACAGAGAAACTCCTTACGACGTTTATTTTTCCAACGCTGTTATCGATGGTGACGATGAAATAGGCTTTGACCGTATTAAGCGACTTGGCGTTGAAACCTTATATATTCACGAAAAGTGGAATGATATTCAAAGCTCAATTTATCTTACCGATGCAACTAGCAACAGACTTAAGTATATCGTAAGCGAATGTCACAAAAGGGGAATAAGGGTAATTCCATACTTCGGCTATGAGATTTCCACGCTTTCACCGATATTTCACAAAACGGGCAGAAAGCATACGAGAATATATCTTAATGACGGAAAGCTTAAAAATTATACAGCCGCATGGTACAGGTATCCTTATCAAAGAGACCTTCAAGCGTGCTACTACGGAGAGTACAGAGATATATTTGCAGACGGACTTATCGCATTGCAGAAGGAGTACGGCTTTGACGGCTTTTATTTTGACGGTACTATACTTCCTATCACCTGCGTAAACCGTGAGCACGGTTGCGGATATGTTGATGAAGAAGGTAACGTACACGCCACCTCAAGACAGTTTGAGCTTCGTAAATTCTTCAAGAAAATCTATAAGTATACCTCGGAAAACAATCTTACTATTGAAGTTCACACGCCTTACGATATGATGTATTGCTGTGGCTTCTACGACCATTCCTGGTCGGGCGAGGATATACAAGCGACTTTGCTAATGAATAAGCTTGACCGTGCACCTGAGTCACTACTTATGGCAAGAACCGCTGCACGTGATATAGGAGCGCCTTCGTATATGCTTTGTTATTCAAACGAGAACTGGTCTTTTGAAAGTGCTTGCGGTCTCGCCCTTCTTTACGGCTCGAGACCTAAGCCCGTTGATATCAAGAAGCCTCTTGAGTATATGAGCAAAATATGGAAAATATTTGATGACTTTCCGATGAAGGAGGCAAAATTCTTGCCATACTACAACGGAAACGACAGTGTACTTTCGGATAACGATGATGTTAAAATTACGGTTTACGAGACCGATGACAAAATTCTTGCAATCTGTACTTCAATTGATATGAGTACAGATGCAGACGTTACTATAAGCGGTAAATTTGATAATGTAAGTGACGCGTTTACAGGTTATAGGATTTCCGATAACGGAAAATGCGAGCTTCATTTTAGCGGCATAGATTGCAAAATTCTCATTTTAGATCGCTGATTTGATTATACTATACCTAAACGCGAGGCAAAGCTTCAGGGACTTCCCGTGTCACTTGACGAGGCTTTTGACTGTCTCGAAAAAGACTGTGTATATCTTACCGAGGACGGAGTATTCCCCGAGGAGCTTATCCGCAATTTTATCAAGAGCAAGTGTCTTGGATGTCGACAGCTTTCAGCCTTTCCTGACCAGCATAGCTTGACAGATATTATAGTCTTTAAAAATTAAATGTGCTCGGTGCTATGCCGAGCGCATTTTTTGTCAATTCGTTTGTTGCAAAAATCATTATAATGTGCTACAATTACATATGCTTGATGAGTGACGGGTGAAAATTCAGAGCTGGAGGAGAAAATCAGTCATCTTGATTGATCTTTTATAAGGAGGGATCACAATGCGCTTTGCGAGGTCAGAGGACATAAAAACGCTTGATAAGCTTGCTTCCGAAAAGTACGGAATACCCGTAAGTGAGCTTATGGAAAACGCCGGAAGGGCAATATACGAAGAAATTAAGTCTGCCTTCAGCAATAATAAATTTGCGGTGTTTTGCGGAAAAGGAAATAACGGCGGTGACGGGTTTGTTGTTGCAAGGCTCTTGAGTGCTGACGGTTGTGATGTTAAGGTATATCTTGCTTGTGACGAAAGTGGGATAAGTGATACCGCAAAAATTGCTTTTGATAGGCTCAAGAGCGAAAACGTTGAGATACTGAGAGTGTCGGATGAGGTTGATTCTGACGTCGTTATTATTGATGCGTTGCTGGGAATTTCAGTCTCGGGCGCACCGAGGGGCAATATAAAGCTTGCAATCGACAGAATTGCTTCAATGAGCAATACCGTTATTTCGGTTGATATTCCGAGCGGACTTTCGGCTGATGACGGAAGCGTTGTGGGAAGCGTTGTTAAAGCCGATTATACTTACACACTTGCTCTTGATAAGGTCGGGTTAAATACTGAATCCGGAAAAGCACTTTGCGGTGTCAAGAAGGTGCTTGATATCGGTATTCCGACCGAAGCGTTTGTGGAGCTTGGATTTATATAAATTTTAAGGGATTTACGGATGAATAAGCTTAGAAATATTTTTATCGAAAATACGCCGTTCAAGGTGTTTCTTATATCAATTCTCATAACGGGCATATCCTACGGCTTGTACAAGGGAATGCTTGATAACTTTATGGCGGAAATTGTAGGAATGAATGAGGCGGAGAGGGGAGTGTCTGAGTTTTTCAGAGAGCTTCCAGGTGTAATGCTTGTGCTTATACTTGCGATTTTTTATATGTTTTCCGCGGAAACTATGTACAAAGCGGGAGCGGTTATAATGCTTGCAGGTATGATAATGCACGCTTCGTTTCCTGCGACCAAGGCGCTTACAACTCTTGCAATATGTACGTATGCACTCGGTGAGCATATACAAATGGGTATGAAAAATACCTTGACTATCAAATACACAAAGGGCGACAACAGTGGTACGACTCTCGGTGTGCAGAATGCAATTTCACAGATTGGTACGTTATTCGGATACATAGTTATAATAATTGCGTTTTCATTGATATCACAAAAGCAACCGTATACAGTGTTCTTTATCTGTGCGGCGGCTCTTGCGGGACTCAGCGCGCTGTTTACCTTAAAAATCAGTGGCAGAAGTGAAACCGATGCAACCAAGCGCCGTTTCTATTTCAGTAAAAAATACACGAAATACTATATGCTTGAGATGTTTTACGGAGCGAGAAAGCAGGTATTTTTGACATTTGGACCTTACGTACTTATTATGATGTATGAGGCAAGCACCGCGGTTATCAGCCTGCTGTTTGCCATTTCGGCAATTGCCTGCTTTTTCGCATCTCCTGTTGTTGGCAAAATCATTGACCGTCTCGGATATAAAACAGTTATGGTTGCCGATACGCTTATACTCGTAATCGTATGCTTCTTTTACGGGTTTTCGCACCATATTTTCCCCGAACGAATTGCTTTCATAGTTTGTTGCGTTAACTATGTTCTTGATGCTGTAATTTCACTTAGCTCAATGGCTTCCAACGTATACGTGAAGGATCTTGCTGAAAGCTCCGAGGAGGTCAAAGCAACGATTTCGACTGGCGTTTCAATCAATCATATAATCACCGTGTTTATCGCGCTTTTCGGAGGTTGGGTATGGCAGGCGCTCGGTATTGAGCTTTTGTTTATTCTTTCGGCAATTCTCGGACTCTTGAACAGCGCTTATGCGGCGACGATAAAAGTAACAAAACGCTGATTCTTGTGTTGACTTTTTAAATATGTGTGATATAATACTGTTTTAGTAAAATTAAGTTAATAATTAATTGAGTAGGTGCATTATGAGTAAATTGGTTTCAGTAATTATTCCAACCTATAAGCGTCCCGAGGCCCTTACGCGATCCGTTGACAGCGTGCTTGCGCAGACCCATAAAAACATTGAGGTCGTAGTTGTTGACGATAACGGTATCGGAACGGAATACGGATTAAAGACTGCTGAGGTTATGAGCCGTTATGCCAACGACGGCCGAGTAAAGTACGTTCAGCACGAAAAGAATATAAACGGCTCTGCGGCGAGGAATACGGGCATCAGGGCGAGCAAGGGCGAATATATAATGTTCCTTGACGATGATGATGAATTTTTGCCCGTTAAAGCCGAATCCCAGCTCGAAAGACTTGAAGGTCTTGACGAAACCTGGGGTGCTTGTTATTCCGATTACGTCAGAGTTTCTCCCGATGGAAGCAAGCTTGTTTCTCGTTGCAAGGAAACGGCGGAGGGAGATATGCTCTTCCACGAATTAAGCCGAAATTTCTTTATAGCGGCAGGCTCTAATCTTATGGTCAGAAGAAGTGTAATTGACGACCTTGGAGGCTTCAACGAAAGCTTTGTCAGAAATCAGGATATCAGCTTTCTTGTAAAGATATTGAAAAAATATAAAATAGCACGCGCTGACAAGGTAGGCTTGCGTGTTCACGTTCATCCGAGAAACACACACAAGGAAACGTTTGAGCAGATTACCGCAAGATTTATCGAAAGCTTTAAGGATGACATAAATGCATTACCTCCCGAAAAGCAAAAGGATTTTTACAGAATGATAAACCTTCAGCGCTTCAGGTCGTTTTTTGGTAAAAGCAGTACCCGCGGGGAAGCAATAAAGCTTATAAAGAACAAAGACGTCAAGATTTTTGACGCAATACGCTATTTCTTTCATCTCGCATACAGAAAAATTTTTAAGGTTAGCTGTGGCTTCAAGCTTTAAACAAAAATCCGCTCACAAATTGCTGAGCGGATTTTTTGCGTTAATAATTTGTATACAATTTTATTTTATCAAGCTGTGTCGGTTGACTTTTGTATTAATGTATGTTAAAATATAAACAATTGTGCATATGTATTTGTGCAAAAAATAAAGGTGAAAAGTTTTTTTGGAGGAATTATGAGAATAATAGTAGTATCACCAAAAAATAAGTCCGTATTTAATTTTCGCGGTGACCTTATAAAAGATATGATTGCCCGTGGGCATGAGGTAATCGTAACAGGTCCCAATCAGGATTACGTACAGGATATTATGGATTTGGGGGTTAGCGAATTTGTGGAGGTATCCTTGGTAAAGGATAACGTTAACGCCTTTGGAGATTTGACCTATTATAAGAAGCTAAAACAGGTTTTCAAGGAGAAGAAGCCCGACCTTGTTTTCACTTATACCATCAAGCCCAACATTTACGGATGCTTGGCGGCAAAAAGTGCTAAGGTGCCGAACATTTATGCTATGCTTACGGGACTCGGTCGCGTATATGCATCCGACAGTCTCAAGGTAAAGGCTGTTCGTTTCGTTGTAAAAATGCTTTATAAGAGAGCGTTAAAGGCTTGTGAAAAGGTAATCTTCCAGAACAGAGACGATATAAAGGATTTTGTCAGCCAGAATTATCTGCCTTTGGAAAAGTGTGTTCAGGTCAACGGCTCAGGCGTCAACATGGACAGATTTTTCAGAACAGAGCTTCCCGAAGAGCCTATATTCATTATGGTAAGCAGAATAATCAGAGAAAAGGGTATATTTGAGTTCTGTGAGGCTGCAAGAAAGGTTAAGAAGCAGCATCCTGAAGCAAGGTTTATTTTGCTTGGCGGATTTGATTCATCCATCGGTGCAATCACGCCCGAGGAAATTCAAGGCTATATTGACGATGGCTCGATCGAGCATCCGGGAGAGGTTAAGGATCCCGTTTCCTTCTTCCAGAGTGCTTCAGTGTTCGTTTTGCCGTCGTATTACCGTGAGGGTATCCCGAGAACAGTTCTTGAGGCTATGTCCTGCGGAAGAGGTATAATTACAACCGATTGGCCCGGTTGCCGTGAACCCATTGAAAGCGGTGTTAACGGCTTCCTGATTCCGCCCAAGGATGCAGACGCTCTTGCAGAGAAAATGACGGTGCTCATTGAGGATAGCGAGCTGTTAAAGAGTATGGCTGATGCGGCTTATAACACCTGTAAGGAGCGTTATGAGGTTGGCAAGGTTAACGACACGATGAGAGAAGCACTTAAGTATTAAATTATACTGTAAGTACCTTAAAGGAGTGCTAATGGTTAGTTGTAACGAAGTTTTTTATAATACCTATAAAAGAGAGCCTGACGGCATAGCCTTTTGTCCGTACAGAATTTGCCCGATTGGTGCACATTCCGACCACCAGCTTGGTAAAATCACGGGAATGGCAATCAATGCAGGAGTAAGAATTGCGTTCGGCGCTAAGCAAAACGGTGTTGTAGAGCTGTCCTCCTTGCAGTTTGACAAAAGAGGACAGTGGCACGTTTCAAGCGTACCCGATGCCAAGCAAAACGATTGGGCCGACTATTTGCGCGGAGCAACTCTTGCTTTGAATGAGAAGCATACTCTTCGAATAGGTATGGTAGGCGTTGTTGAGGGAAGCTTGCCGATAGGAGGCTTGTCCTCCTCGGCGGCTGTTATAATTGCTTTTCTTAAGGCTTTGTGTACCGTTAACGGTATATCGTTGTCCGAGCGTGAAATTATTCAAATTGCTTTAAACGCCGAAAACAAATACGTTGGAGTATCCTGCGGAAAGCTTGATCAATCCTGCGAGGTCTATTCGCGTAAAAATCATCTTTTGTATATGGACATGAAGGATGATTCATACGAGCTTATAAAAACTCCGGATACTATGAAGCCTTATAAAATTGCAATTGTTTTTTCAGGAGTTGAAAGAACGCTGGTCGGCTCCGCCTTCAATATGAGAGTCGATGAGTGTAAATCAGCCGCTTATGCATTGAAGGCGTATGCAGGAATTGAGTACGGTAAATTTAATGAATCCTATCTCAGAGACGTTCCGAGAGAGGTGTTTGAGCAGTATAAGGAACGCTTGCCTGAGACCTGGAGATTGAGAGCTGAGCACTGGTACAACGAATATGACAGAGTGCTTTTAGGTGTAGAAGCGTGGAAAAACGGTGACATTGAAGAGTTTGGCAGACTTTCCTTTGAAAGCGGAAGCTCTTCTATACGCTATTGGCAAACCGGCTCTCCTGAATTAATTTCGCTTTATGAAATTATGACTCAAACTGACGGAATTTACGGAGGACGTTTTTCGGGCGCGGGCTTCAAGGGCTGTTGTATGGCGCTTGTAGACCCAAGCTTTGAGGAGAGCATCCGTAGCCGTATTGCCAATGAATATCTCAAGAAATTCCCGGAGCTTAAGAATTCTTTTTCTCTTCATTTTTGCGAAAGCGCTGACGGTGTATCAATAAATTAAACGATTATAAGGAATGAAAATATGAAATGCATTATTCTTGCCGCAGGATATGCGACTCGTTTATATCCTCTCACCGAGAATTTTCCCAAGCCGTTGCTTGCGGTAGGAGATAAAACAATTCTCGATTGGCTTGTTGACGATATTGATTCGTCGAACGCAGTAGATGAATACGTTGTGATTTCAAATCACAAATATGCAAACCATTTCATTAAATGGGCTGATACCAAAAAACAGAAAATCACCGTTGTTGACGACGGTACGGATACCAATGAAACAAGACTTGGTGCGGTTAAGGATATTCAGTTTGCCATTGACAAGCTCGGCTTGGACGATGACGCACTTGTAATCGCAGGTGATAACGTTCTTGATTTCAGTCTGGTTAAATTTGTCGAATACTCTGTTCATAAGTCGTCTTCGTGTGTTATGAGGTACTATGAGGCTAATACTCAAAGGCTGTCAAAGAGCGGTGTTGTCGAAATCGACACAAACGATAAGATTATCGGTATGGAAGAAAAGCCGTCTGTACCCAAGTCAAGCTGGTGCTGTCCGCCTTTTTATTATTACACAAGGTCGGATTTAAAGCTTGTAAAGAAAGGCATTGAGTCGGGCTGCGGAACCGATGCTCCCGGTAGCTTTGTTGCTTGGCTGTCTTCACAGACTGACGTTTATGCTATGGAAATGCCCGGTAAGAGATACGATATCGGTGATATAAACAGCTACGAGGCTGTGAAGAAGGAGTATAAGGGCATATGCTGACGCCTAATTTATCTCTGCAAAACGGTTGTATATTAGTTACAGGTGCGGCAGGCTTTATCGGTTCTGAGCTTGTTCGTGAGCTGTTTCGTTCATTTTATCCCATCCATATAGTCGGGCTTGATAATATGAACGATTATTACGACGTTTCAATTAAGGAATACAGACTTTCTGAGATAGAAAAAACAGTTAAGGACTATCCTGAGTCTTGCTGGGAGTTTATTAAGGGAAATATAGCTGACAAGTCACTCGTCGAAAGGGTGTTTTCCGAGCGTAGCTTTACGGCGGTCGTTAATCTTGCGGCTCAGGCAGGTGTCAGGTATTCTATAACCAATCCAGATGCCTATATTGAAAGTAATATAGTTGGTTTTTACAATATTTTGGAGGCTTGCAGACATCATACCGTTGGACACCTTGTTTACGCGTCCTCTTCGTCTGTATATGGCTCTAACGAGAAGATACCGTATTCAACCGACGATAAGGTTGACAACCCCGTGTCTCTGTACGCCGCAACCAAAAAGAGTAATGAGCTTATGGCTCACGCATACTCAAAGCTATATAATATATCGACGACGGGGCTACGATTTTTTACCGTTTACGGTCCTGCAGGCCGTCCTGATATGGCTTATTTTTCTTTTACAAAAAGGCTTGTAAAAGGTGAAACGATAGAAATATTCAATTACGGTAACTGTCAGCGAGATTTTACCTACGTGAAGGATATCGTTGAGGGCATTAAGAGGATAATTATTTGTGCTCCCGAAGTCAATAACGGTGCGGACGGTCTTCCAATTCCTCCGTACAGAATTTATAATATCGGCAACAATCATCCTGAAAATCTTCTTGATTTTGTTACCATTCTCCAAGAGGAATTAATTCGCGCCAAGGTACTGCCTTCAAACTATGACTTTGAAAGTCACAAAAAATTAGTACCTATGCAGCCCGGTGACGTGCCGATTACTTATGCAGACACTTCAGCGCTTGAGCGTGATTTTGGTTTTAAGCCTCAAACGGACTTGAGAGACGGCTTGCGTAATTTTGCTGAATGGTATTATGAGTTTTATTGCTGAATAAATACATATAAGGATACGATTATTATTCATCGTTTACACATTTAAGGATTACTATGAATTACAATTATCATACACATACTTGGCGTTGCTTACACGCATCCGGGACAATGGAGGAATACGTAATACGCGCCGTTGAAAACGGAATACGGTATATGGGCTTTAGTGACCACGTGCCGTTTCGCTGTGCCGACGGATTTGAAGCAATCGGCACGCGCGTACCGATTGCTCAAGTTTACGATTACGTAAACGATGCCAAGCTTTTAAGAGAAAAGTATAAGGATGAAATTGAGATAAGCGTTGGCTTTGAAATGGAGTTTTACAGCAACGAGTTTGATTCAATGCTATCCGACGTTAAAAAATGGGGCGCTGAATATCTCATACTCGGTCAGCATTTTTATGAGCCTGAGCATCCAAGCGGTGTACATATGAGCAAGCCCTTTGACAGCGCACAGGTGCTTAATACTTATGCAGATTCACTTGTCTCAGGAGTAAAAACTGGTGTTTTTACATACGTTGCTCATCCTGATATGGTTAATTTCATCGGTGATGAATCGACCTACTGCGAAATTATGCGTAAGGTATGCATTGCATCAAAGGAGACGGGTATACCGCTTGAAATGAATTTCTACGGCATACGCGACAACAGAAATTATCCCAACAGAGCTTTTTGGAAAACGGTAGGAGAGGTTGGCTCACCCGTAACCTTCGGATTTGACGCTCACACCGTAGAAAGCGCTTTTGACGGTGAGTCATATCACAAGGCAATTAAGCTTGTAGACGAATATAAGCTCAATTACATTGGCAAGCCTCAACTTATATTTTTATAATCTTATTTTATAATAAATTATTTTAAAGGCAGTGGCAAAGCGTTTGACAAATCGTTTTGTTACCGCCTTGTTTTTTGGGTAAACTAAAAACATTTCTTGACAAAAAATCTTAAATGAATTATACTTTCATAAAAGAGTTATCGGAGGCTTGTATGCTACCTACAATGAAAATAGGAGACCTTGAGGTTACAAGGCTTATAGTTGGAACGAATCCCTTTTCGGGTAAATCTCACCTTACTCCTTCGGTTGATGCTGATATGAAGGAGCATTTTACCGATGAAAAGGTATTTGCAATGCTCAAGCGTTGCGAGGAGGTAGGCATTAATGCGGTGCAATCGCGCGGAAGTATGCCTATAATGGACGTCTTATACCGTTACAGACAAAACGGAGGCAATCTTCTGTGGCTTGCACAAACGGGTAAGAATCTGACAACCTTTGACGAGGAGCTTGACGAGATGATGAAATACTCACCCTCGGCGCTTTGCATTCACGGCGAGCTTGCCGACGACCTTCTTTTGACAGACCGTCTCGAGCTTCTCGGTGTATTGCTCGATAAGATGAGAAAAAAAGGTTTGCCTGTAGGAATATGCTCACATTTTCCGCAGGTGCTTGAATATTCAGAGGAAAACGGACTCAACCCCGATTATTATATGGCATCTGTTTATAATCTTTTTCAGCCTGACCGTTCAAACGATATGGTAAAGACGGGGGAGCGCTTTGAGGATAGTGACCTCCCCAAGATGTATGGCGTTATACAAAAGCTATCCGCACCGACTGTTGCCTTGAAGATACTTGGCGCAGGACGTCGCTGTCAAACGCAGGAGCAGGTCCGCAACGCTTTCATTGAGGCGTTTTCCTCAATAAAAAAAGGCGACGGAGTTTTGGTCGGAATGTTTGATAAATACGACGATCAGCCTGCATTAAACGCTCAATATACGCTTGATGCTATCAGGCTGTCTTCAAAATGATTTTTATACAAGGAGAATTGTGAAATGAGATTGATTTCTGCTTTTATATCGTGCTTGCTTATTTGCACGTTCCTTTTAATTGGATGTAGCGTTAAAGAGAACGAGCCTGAAAATCCTGTTGAAAACGAGGAAGCACCGATTGTTGAGGAAAAAGGGGCTGAGGCTGAAGCGCCCGAGGAAATGCCCGAAGAGACGGTAGTTACCGCTCCCGAGGAGAAGCCCGAAGAAAAGCCTGAAGAGATTCCCGAGGAAAAGCCCGTTGCGGAATACGTTGCCGTCGAAGGCTTCAGCTTATCCTTTAACAGCGTAACGCTTTCGGTCGGTGATAAGCGTATGCCTATCGTAAGTGTTACCCCATCAAACGCCACGAATAAAGGCGAGTCCTGGATAAGCTCCGATGAGTCGGTTGCAAGAGTTGACAGACTCGGAAACATCACTGCGATTGCAGAGGGTACTTGTACAGTAACGGTTACGTCAACTGATAACAAGGACGTTTATTCTACCGTAAACGTTACTGTTGTTCCACAGCCCGATTTGACTTACATTGACGGAATCCTCATAGTAAATAAGACGTATCCCTTGCCTAACACCTATGCACCCGGATGGGAGACTGAGGCGTCAGGTCCTCTTTGGGAAATGATATCCGCCGCTAAGGCTGAGGGTATCAATCTTTGGATGACGTCGGGATACCGTAGCTATTACGACCAGGAATACATATATAACGGCTACGTCGCAAGAGACGGTCAGGCTGAGGCTGATACTTATTCGGCGCGTCCGGGTCATTCCGAGCATCAGACGGGACTTGCGTACGACCTCAACGACCTTGCAAGTAATTTCGGTGAAACCGCTGAGGGCAAATGGGTAGCCGAAAACTGTCACAAGTATGGATTTATAGTGAGATATCCAAAAGAGAAGGAAGCAATTACGGGCTATATATACGAGCCCTGGCATATCAGATATCTCGGTGTTGAAAAGGCTACCGAGGTTTACGAAAGCGGTCTGTGTCTCGAGGAATTTCTCGGCATAACCTCTGTATACGCTGAATAATTACAAGGAGAATTGATTATGTATCAGAAGGATATTCATAAAATCTGGCTTGCAACCGGTGAAAAAAAGGTGTATCTTGAGCCTTCTATGGCAAACCGTCACGGACTTATCGCTGGCGCAACCGGAACGGGTAAAACAGTAACTCTTAAGGTTCTTGCTGAATCCTTCAGCGATATGGGAGTTCCCGTATTCGTTGCAGATATCAAGGGTGACCTTTCGGGTATGTGTGCCGTTGGTAGCGAGAATAAGCACATTCGCCGTAGCATTGATACTATGGGCATTACCGATTTCAATTACTGTACCTATCCCGTTCAATTCTGGGACGTTTACGGTAAGCAGGGTCTCCCCGTCAGAACTACCGTTTCGGAAATGGGTCCCGATTTGCTTGCAAGACTTCTCGGGCTTAATGATACCCAAAGCGGTGTGTTGCGTATAGTTTTTCGCGTTGCCGACGACAAAGGGCTTCTTTTGATAGACCTCAAGGACCTTCGCGCAATGCTCCAATACGTAGGTGACAACGCAAAGGATTTTAAGCTTCAGTACGGAAACGTTTCAGCACAAAGCATCGGTGCTATTCAGCGTTCTCTTCTTACTCTTGAGGATGAGGGAGGAGAGCTGTTCTTTGGAGAGCCATCTCTTGAACTTTCCGATTGGATCGAGTGGGACGAAAACGGAAGAGGATATATGAATATCCTCGAATGCTCCGAGCTTTCCAAAGACCTCTCCTTTACGGAACCTTCCTGTTGTGGATGCTGTCTGAAATATACGATATGCTACCCGAGGCGGGAGACCTTGAAAAGCCTAAGCTTGCATTCTTCTTTGATGAAGCGCATCTTCTTTTCGACGACGCGCCCAAGGCTCTTATTGATAAGGTCGAGCAGGTCGTTCGTCTTATACGTTCAAAGGGTGTCAGCGTGTGGTTTATCACGCAGAATCCGACCGATATTCCCGACAGCGTTCTCGGTCAGATCGGTAACAGAGTTCAGCACGCACTTCGCGCTTATACACCAAACGACCAGAAGGCACTCAACGCAGCCGCAAAATCCTTCCGCATCAATCCCGCTTTCCGTACCGTTGACGCGATTCAAGCTCTCGGAACTGGCGAGGCGCTCGTCTCCGTTCTCGACGAGAAGGGTGTACCGACAATGGTCGAAAGAGCAAATATCCTTCCTCCAAAAAGCAGTATGTCGGCAGTTGATTCATCCGTTCTTCAAGGAATTGTCAAATCAAGCTCGTATTATAATAAGTATTCATCTGAGCTTGACCGTGAATCAGCGTATGAGATAATAACAGAGGAAAATGAGGTCCTTGAAAAGCAAGAGGCTGAAGAGGAAAAGAAGCAGGAAAAGGCGAAGGCTAAGAAAACCACCGCCAAAAAGAAAACTACAAGGAAGAAGTCAACTGTTTTAGAAAAGACCATCAACAGCACCGCAAACAGTATAGGCAGAGAGATAGGACGACAGATTGTTAGAGGAATATTTAACAATTTCTTGAAATAAATCAGACGCTAAGGATGAATAAAATGAAGAATTATAAGATTATTGTTACCGACCTTGACGGAACGTTGCTTAATGACAGCTCGGAAATAAGCCGGGAAAATCTTTCGGCTATAAAAACGCTCCTTGACAGCGGAGTACATTTTGTCCCGTCGTCGGGAAGAACATATTCCGAAATACCGCAAAAACTGAAGAACTTTGACAATATGAGATTTGTAATTCATTCAAACGGCGCGGTCGTTTACGACAGAGTGACGGGTAAGCGTATACGGACCTGCCTTGATAATTCGACAGTTGTTAAGATTATGGATATACTGAAGAAATACGAATGTCATATTACCTTCAGATGCGAGGGAGAATGCTACGTTGATGCATCAATGCAAGCGGATGAGGATTTTGAGTATTACAACGTCTTTATTCCTCACAGACTCGTTGTATGCGACTACGCCAACCACCTTAAAGACTTTTATGAATATGCATATAGGTGCGATAACGTAGAGGTATTCTCGGTCTTTTTCCATAGACTTGAGGATAAAATTGAATGTAAAAGGTATTTTGAAGAGGAGCTTGGACTCCGTGCGGTTGAGGTCAGTGACCACAACATCGAGGTCGTCAACCGCAAGGCAGGTAAGGGGAATGCGCTTTGCGCTCTTGCAGATATGCTTGGAGTTGACTATTCCGAGACTATCGCCGTCGGAGACAGTGACAATGATATCAGCATGATAAAGTCTGCGGGGCTCGGTCTTGCTGTCGGAAATGCTTGCGATGAGCTCAAGGAGGCTGCTGATGCAGTGATATGCACTAACGAGGAGCACGCGATTTCTTATATACTGAATAATTATTTTAACTTAAATGTATGAGGTTGGCATGAAAAGTCTTGAAGCACTCCTTGACCGTCTGATGTCCGACGGTACTGTTAACAATATATTCGTAAGGGTTGGCATAAACGATGCTGTTCTTTACGACGCAAAAAGAACCATTGGAAAGAGAATTGATTCAGAGACTGTATTTGATATGGCTTCGGTCACCAAAATACTCTCCACAACAACGCTTGCTTTTATAGCACTCGACAAAGGGCTGTTTACAACAGACACGCTTGTATCAAGCATCTTTCCTTGCGCAAAGCAATACAACATCTTAACGGTAGGTCATCTTTTAACACACAGAATGGGTATCGGTCATAAGCCCTTGAATGACCCAAGCGTTAGCGTTGATAACGTCGCTGAATACATATTGAATATACCGAACGATACACCCGTTGGAGAGTGCTATGCGTACAGCTGCCCTGCATTTGTTCTTCTTGGGCGTATAATCGAAAAGGTTATGGGCGATTCCTTGGATAATCTATTCGACAGCTACGTAGCAAAGCCTCTTGGAATGATGAGAACCTCATATCATCCTCAAATTACTGAAAATATGATAAACCATAATCCTACCGATGACTTAAAGGGGATAGTTAACGACTATAATTGCCGTCATTTAGGAGGAGTGGCTGGAAATTCGGGCGTCTTTTCCTGTATTGACGATATGACGAAATACGCTCAAATGCTTTTGAATAAAGGTTATCCGATTATAAGCGCCGAAACCTTTACGGAGGCTACACGGCTTCATTTTAAGAACGATGTTGAGTCCCGTACTCTCGGATTCGTATACGTTGATAAAAGCTTTTGGCAAACGGGAGACCTGTTTGAAGAAGGAAGTATTGGCCATTGCGGATTTGCAGGTCAATCGGTATTCGTTGATTTGAACAGCGGTCTTTATGTTATAATTCTTTCCGATGCCACTTCTACCGTGACACGCAAGTTCGGTGAGGTTCGCTATGAAATCGTAAAGGAAATGAGACGCGACATACATAACGCAATTAAATCCGATATGTAAAAAGCTTGGCATAGCGTTTTGCTATGCCAAGCTTTTTAATTGGTTTCTTTAATTCTTTGATTTATTGCTTGTCGGAGAGTGAACAGAGAATCCTTATCGGGATCGGTTTGTGAGTTAATTTCACCGAGATGCTTTTCACAAATAGCTAAAACCTCATCCCTGCCAATACGCTCCTCAAGAAGCTGTAAGGCGCGTAAATCGTCAAAAGCCTCTGCCATAAGCTTTTCTCTTATCGAGGGTACGACGTATCCTCCGTTTTTGTCTGCAATTGGATACGCCAGATATGCAATTCCCGGGTACAGCTTATATCCGCCGGGATTAGATTTTGGGTCGTATATTCCTGCGCTGAGTCTGTCATAGTAATAGTTATAAGCCCAATCGAGAAAGCCGAGAGCCTTATATCTGTAAAGCTGTATTCCGAGCACTCTTGTTCTTGCGGCAGTATTCGGTATCATTCGGTTAGTACAGTAGGGAAGTGGATAGCCCGTGTAATAGAGCCACAGAGTCGGGCATTTGCCGTCAAAATCGTCAGCGTGTCTCATAAACGCTATTGGATGGTCTACGAGTCCCGCGTCATAGAATTTCAAGCTGCACATTGCATCCGCAACAATTTGACCTTCAAGAATATCTGCAACGTTTTCCTTTGCCTTCTTGTATGACTCGAAATGTGCTTCCGCAGGCTCATCGGATATATGGAACAAAAGTGATTTTTCAATACCTTCTTGCTTTGCAAATTGCATAAATGCGGTAAGATACGCCCGTATAAAGCCTACGTATTCGTTGCTTGATGCGTCGGTATCAAATCCAAATATATGCTCACCGCTCTTTAAATATATATTTGGGGCGGCAACAGCTCCCCATTGGCTGAAGAGGTGACAGTGCTCGAGTATTTTGATACCGCATTTAAGCGCGTGTCTTATGTAACGACGCATTTTATCAAAGCCGAATTTCCACTCTCCGTTCACCTTTTCTATATCTACGAGCTGAACGTTTTTACGCTCTTGACCGATAGGCGTGTCAAGAGGTGGAGTAAATGCAGGTAAAAGGAGTACGTTTTGTCTGTGACGGGTCATATTTGTAACGTACTTATCAAAGAGCACGTAAAACTCGTCGGTATACGGCTCAACACCAAAATAGTCGCATACGCAGTCGACGTGAAACCAGTTGGTGTAATACGTTTTTTGTTCGGGAAGAATAGCGTCAATAATTTCAACTGTAATTGATTCTTCGCAGATGACAGTGTTGTCTGCAAGGGAAATCATTTTAACAGTTATGGAGTACTCACCCGAAGACAGTGTTTCACTGTCCTGATTTAGTGTTATCCATACTGCTTGATAATCAACGTCGGTTGCGTTAAGAAGGTTTTCGCAGCCTCTTTCAAAGTATCCGTAATCTCCGCCGATAGTCTTTTTAAAGTATATTTCGGGCTTTGAAGGGCGTGGCATAAGAATGTCGGAAAAAAGACCCGGTAATTCCGATTCGTAGCCCGTCTTGTCCCCATGAAGATTCATTGTATTCATTATCGGTACGTAATCAACCCTATATACCGAAGAGGGCAAGCTTGTTTCAACGAAAATGCTTACGGCAAGAGGAAGAAAGGATTTAGGAGCCTTGTAAAGAGCTTGAAACGAAAAGGACTCGTTTCTCATCATTGTGGCTTTTTTTATAACTCTTGCTTCAATTTGTTCAGGCGTTCGCGAGGGAAGATGCTTATACTGTGACGATACTATTTTCAAAAGCTCTGACATATTGACCTCCTAAGTGCTTTTTGTTAATTATATAATTTGAATTAATGTGTTGTAAATACACTAAACGGCTTATTTTTTGCACAAATCTGCTATTAAAAAACACAGTATAAATACCTATTGATTTGTTTATCCTTCTGTGGTATAATCTGTGTATATCAATTGAAAGGATATTGTTATGAGAATTAAGGATAAAATCAATTTGGATCTTCAAGGGCTTATAAACGAAGGTGCGATTACTATCGTTGCATTTGGCGACAGTGTTACTCACGGAGCTTTCGGTCTCGGTGAGCTTGATTACGATGCAGTTTATTGGAACAGATTGCGTCAAAAAATTCTTGCTGTCAGAAATTACGTTCCCGTAAACGTCATTAATTCAGGCATCGGCGGAGTCACTGCAAACGGTTCAATTTGTCGAGTAGAAAAGCAGGTGCTTGCTCATAATCCCGACCTTATAATCATTTGCTTTGGCTTGAATGACGTAAACGCTCCTCTTGACGTTTACCTTTCGTCACTCAAAGCAATCTTCGAAAAGTGTAATACAAGTGACGCCGAGGTTATATTTATGACTCCAAACAGCTTTAATACCCGCGTTGCTGACGATACTGCCGATGTACACAAGGAATATGCAGCCGTTACCGCCAAGTATCAGAATGAAGGTAAAATGGATTTGTATATGTCTTCAGCCAAAAAGCTTGCTGAGGAAATGGGAGTTACGGTATGTGATTGCTACGCCGAGTGGACGAAGCTTGCAGAAACAGAGGACGTTACAATGCTTCTTGAAAACCGTATTAATCATCCTACCCGTGAAATGCACGAGCTTTTTGCAAATATGCTTTTTAAAACTATATTCGGTGACGACTTTGAAAGCGTTAAAGGTACTGTCAGCACAATGTTTCAAGGCGTTTGATTTATTTGGTTGACTTTTACAAATTAATATGTTAAAATGCATTAACAAAATAGCCGTGCATATTTTTGCACGACTCTTTTGTTGTATATGGACACGATAAATTCTTTGGAGGACGTTATGAACGAAAAGAAACAATTGAAGTTTTCTAACCGATGGGGGTTTGTGCTTTCCGCGGTCGGCTCTGCTGTCGGTATGGCAAACGTATGGGGCTTCCCCGCAAAGCTTGGTGCAAACGGAGGAGGCGCTTTTCTCGTTGCTTATTTAATATTTATTGCGCTTTTCAGTGTTGTCGGTCTTTCTGCCGAGTATGCAATAGGCCGACGTGCAAGAACGGGTACGCTCGGTGCATATAAGAACGCATGGCAGTCCCGTAACGCAAAACTCGGAAAAGCAGGAGGGCTGTTAGGCTGGCTTCCTCTTGCAGGCTCTATGTGTATAGCTCTTGGCTACGCCGTTATTATTTCATACATACTCAAAGCTCTTTGGAACTCTCTTACCGGAGATCTTATGACGGTTGATACGGGAGCTTGGTTTGAAAGCTTTGCAATGAACGACTATTCCGTTGTGCCTTTTCACGTTATAGTTGTTGTAGTAACGCTTTTAACGCTGCTTTTGGGAGCAAAAAGTATTGAGAAATCCAATAAGATAATGATGCCTGTATTTTTTATTATCTTTTTGGTTCTTGCTGTAAGAGTCGCTTTTCTTCCTGGTGCGTTCGAGGGATATAAGTTTATGTTTACGTTTGAGTGGTCTGCGCTCAAGAATCCTATGACGTGGGTTTGGGCTATGGGGCAGGCTTTCTTCTCGCTATCTGTAACGGGTAGCGGTATGATCGTTTACGGAGCATATCTCGATGACGGGGAGGATGCCGTTAAGCTTGCTGTACGAACTGCGTTCTTTGATACTATTGCCGCATTTGTTGCAGCCCTCGTTATTATTCCTGCGTGCTTTGCTTACGGTCTTGACATTGGTGCAGGTCCTTCACTTCTCTTTGTAACTCTTCCGAGAATCCTTCAGGATATCCCCTTTGGTCAGTTCTTTGCTATCATACTTTACGTTGCAATGGTATTTGCAGGTATCAGCTCTCTCCAGAATATGTTTGAGGCAGTCGGTGAATCCTTGCAGAATAAGTTCAAGAAGCTTAGCCGTGTAGCAGTGCTGATAATTCTTTGTATAGTTTGTCTCGGCTTCGGCTTGAATATGGAGCAGATTTCCTCTTGGGGTCCCTGGATGGACATCGTTTCTATTTACATTATACCTATCGGAGCAACGCTTGGCGCGATCTCTTGGTTCTGGGTAATGAAGAAGAACGATATTCTTGATGAAATCAATAAGGGAACTGAGAAGAAGCACGGTAACCTTTGGTATTATTCGGGCAAATTCCTTTACGTTGGATGTGCACTTATCCTTTGTATTGTTGCACTGTTTATGAAAATAGCATTCTAAAAAGCTTAAGGCGGTAGATACACTACCGCCTTGGTTTATTAAAAAATAAGGTTCACCAAACGGTGAACCTTTACGTTTATTTGATTTTTTCGGAAAGAAGCATTGACATATTGTAAAGTCCTGCTTTTTTATCCTTGATATATTCTGCCGCGCTGAGAGCTCCACTTGCAAATACTCGTCTCGAATCAGCTCTGTGAGAGATAGTCACAAGCTCATCGGGGCCTGCAAAAATTACTTCGTGCTCTCCGACGATAGTGCCACCGCGAACCGAGTGAATACCAATCTCCTCGGGCTTTCTCTTTTCGCGTCTTGCGGTTCTGTCGTAGGTGTATTCGGTTTCTCTATCGAGATTATCACGAATCGCATCGGCAATAAGAAGCGCAGTGCCCGAAGGAGCATCAAGCTTTTGGTTGTGATGCTTTTCAATTATCTCAATGTCAAAGCTATCCTTGAGAATGTCGGAAGCTTTTTTTGCAAGCTCAACGAGAAGATTGATACCCAGTGACATATTGGCGGTTTTAAATACTGGAATGCTTTTTGAAGCTTCCGCGATAAGAGACAATTCATCTTCTGTATGACCCGTAGTTGCAACGACAACGGGGAGCTTGTGCTTTATTGCATAGTCAAGTATATCTTTTGTTAAGGTATGATGAGAAAAATCAACAATAACTCCGTGTGGGTCCTCGATTCCGTTTATATCGGAATAAACGTGAAAATCGGGAGAGGGGAGTGTGTTGATATCAACACCCGCTTCAATTGTGAAACCCTCGGATGCTTTTACGGTATCGGCAATTGCCTTGCCCATTCTGCCGTTACAGCCGGTAAGAATTATCTCAGTCATTTTATAAATCCTATTCTTTACGTAATGTATATTATCTTACTGCTTCGAGAGCCTTTATAAGACGTGCCTTGTTGTTATCCTCCATCTCAACCAAGGGGAGACGCATACGGTCAGAGCAAACGCCGAGATAACCGAGAGCGGTCTTTACGGGGATGGGGTTAACCTCGCAGAAGAGTGCGTTTATAAGGTCAAGATACTTGAACTGAAGCTGACGGCTTTCTTCAAGATTACCTTCAAGGAAGGAAGTGCAAAGTCTGTGAACTTCAGACGGGAAGATGTTGGAAAGAACAGAGATAACACCCTTTCCGCCAACAGACATTAAGGGAACTATCTGGTCGTCGTCTCCCGAGTAGAGAGTAAGATTGTCTCCGACGAGGCTCATCGTTTTTGTGATATCTGCGATATTACCGTTTGCTTCCTTGAAAGCGATTATGTTTTCGTGTTTTGAAAGCTCAAGGTATGTATTAGGCTGGATGTTGACACCTGTTCTCGAAGGAACGTTGTAAAGAATACAAGGAATATCAACACTGTCAGCAATAGTATTGAAGTGGCGTACAAGACCCTTTTGGGTTGTCTTGTTGTAATAAGGAGTAATAACGAGAAGACCGTCAACACCTTCGCTCTGTGCAAATTTAGAAAGCTGAATACCGTAGTTTGTATCATTGCTTCCCGTACCTGCTATAACGGGTACTCTTCCGTTTACCTTTTCTACGCAGTAGCGGATAAGACTCTTATGCTCAGCGTCGGAAAGGGTAGAGCCCTCACCAGTGGTTCCACATACAACCAAAGCGTCAATACCGCCCTGAATCTGCATTTCAACAATTTTGCCAAAGGTGTCAAAATCTATTTCTCCGTCGTTATTAAACGGGGTAACGAGTGCGGTAGCAGCGCCTGTAAAAAGAATTTTCTTCATGGTAAATTTCCTTTCGTTTGGGTAAATAATCCACTGTTAGTATATGCATCAAAATATTTTAAGAAACAGTTTTCAAAAAAGTGTTGAAAAACATTTTGTTTTGATATATAATAGAAACAATGTAAACAATGATAAAATATTTTATCACTATATTTTGATATTGTCAATAGATTATATTTATATTTTAGAAAGATATTTCAGGTACGTACAATTGGAAAACACCGATTTTTTTAAACTTAAAAGCAGTTATTCGTATTATTTGCCCGATGAGCTTATAGCACAGACCCCGGTTGAGCCACGTGACTCATCAAGACTACTCGTTTGCTCAAGGGACGGTAGCCTTACCGACAGAATTTTTCGTGATATCGTTGATTATTTCAACGAGGGCGACGTACTCGTCGTTAACTCCTCCAAGGTTTTACCGGCAAGACTTTTTGCCGAAAAAATTCGCTCTGATAATTCCTTCGAAAAAGGTGCTATGCTTGAGATACTGCTTCTTGAAAGATGCAATGACAGAGATGACGGAGAATATTGGCAAGCTATCGTTCGTCCGGGTAAAAAAGCAGTTGTCGGAAAACGCTTTTCTCTCGGCAATGGACTTATGGTGGCGGAGATAGTCGAAGTACTCGATAACGGAAACAGAATTATACGCTTTGATTTTGATAAATCCGTTTATAGTTTTTATCAGCTCCTTGATGAAATCGGTACAATGCCGCTTCCTCCTTACATAACCGAGCGACTTGAAAACAAAGACAGATATCAAACCGTATATGCAGATACCTTAGGCTCAGCCGCAGCACCCACTGCTGGACTTCACTTTACTCCCGAGCTGCTTGATATATTAAAAAACAAGGGCGTAATTATTGTAAACGTTATTCTTCACGTAGGTCTCGGTACGTTCAGACCCGTCAAGGCTGATACGATTGACGAACACAAAATGCACTCAGAGTATTATGAGCTTCCCAAGGCAACTGCCGACGCAATTAACGAAGCCAAGAAAAACGGAAAAAGAATCTTCGCGGCGGGTACTACCTCCTGCAGAACGCTCGAAGGATCGTTTGCAAAAAACGGTGCCGTCGTCTGCGATTCGGGATATACAGACATTTTTATCTATCCCGGTAAGTCTTTTAACGTCGTTGATTCACTTATAACCAATTTTCACTTACCCGAAAGTACGCTTATAATGCTTGTTTGTGCAAAGCTCGGATATGATAACACTATGAATGCATATAAGCATGCTGTCGAGGAACGTTACAGATTCTTTTCATTCGGAGACGCGATGCTGATAGTATAAAAGATTTATACTATCAGCAGATACGAGATAATAGAGAATAGATAAGAGAAAATGAAGCTTTTTGCTTTGGCAAAAAGCAACCATTTCTTTTCGCTCATCGAAGTTTTGTGTCTTATATGCCATAAACTTCGATGACGCGATGCTCATTCAATAACAACAGACAAAGGATAATGCTTTGAAAAAAATTCTTGTAATCGCAGGTCCTACCGCGATAGGAAAAACCTCTCTTTCAATCGCTCTTGCACAAATACTTGACGGTGAGATTGTATCAGCCGATTCGATGCAGATATACAAAATGCTTGATATAGGTACTGCAAAGCCGACCGTTGACGAGAGATGCGGTATTCCCCATCATATGCTTGACGTGTGCGACCCATCTGTAAGATACAGTGTAGCTGATTACGTTTACGAAGCGTCCGCCGTGATACGCGATATTATATCTCGCGGAAAGCTTCCGATAGTTGTCGGCGGTACGGGTCTTTATATTGACCATTTGCTATATGATACAAGCTTTGAAGAGGGAAACTCCGATGCGGAGCTTCGCTCAAAGCTTACCCAAAAGGCTCTTGATCTTGGAGGCTCAGCTCTGAAATCTGAGCTTGCCGAGGTTGACCCTGAAAGTGCCGAGAGATTACACGATAACGATATAAAAAGAATCGCCAGAGCACTTGAATTTTATTACGTAACAGGCAAAACCATAACTGAGCATAATAAAAATAACGCATTTAAAACAATGCGATTTTCTTCAAATTTCTTCGTTTTATACAGTGATGACAGAGAGCTTCTGTATAACAGAATTAACGAACGCGTTGATATTATGATGCAAAACGGCTTACTTGAAGAGGCTGAACGAGTTTGTAAATCCGATTGGTTCAGCGATTCTACCGCCGCTCAAGCTATCGGCTACAAGGAGTTTTTACCGTATTTTAACAACGAGGCTTCTCTTGACAGTTGTATTGGCATTTTAAAACAACATTCCCGCAATTATGCCAAGCGTCAGCTTACGTGGTTCAGAGCAAAACAGGAAGCGTGCTTTATAGATATCAATTCAAAAAAAACACCGCTTGAGCAAATCATATCCATTATACGAAAGGCTTGATATGTTTAAAAAAATCAAAGGAGTACTTATATTCATTGTAGTTTTCTTTCTGGTAGTATATTGCTATATTCAAATGAAAACAATTTTTGATTCGGCAATTACAACAGAGGCAACAAATATTTATAATGCTCAAATAAAAAACGTTACTGAATGCTATATTTTTCGAAATGAGACTGTAATCAACGCAGACGTAGACGGAGTTTTTAACTATCTCGTGGGTGAAGGCGATAAGCTTTCGCACAACCAGGAAATTGCTGAGGTTTATTCATCTAAACAGGACCTGGAGATTAACGATAGGATTAACGAATTAAACGAACGAATAACCGTGCTTGATAACAGCTCAATCAAAAAGAGATATCTCAAGACGAGTATTTCAAAGCTTGATTCCGAGATTGGTGAGTACCTATCCTTGTTTCACTCGTGTGAAGCTAACGGTGACTATTCTCTTGCAGTACAGAATCGCAACGATTTCCTGACCTTACTTAACAAAAGATCTCTCGTTGTGTCTTCTGAAGAGGGGTATGACGAATTAAAGAAGGCTCTTGAATCTGAAAAAAATTTACTGAACAGTTCACTGTCAAATCCAACGTCAAAGGTTAAGGCTCCTGCATCGGGGCACTTTTATTCAAACGTTGACGGATATGAAAATCTGTTTACGGTTGATGCAATTTCATCCTTAACAGTTGATTCATTTTACGATTTGATAGAAAACTCCGTGCCGGAGGATACAACTCACACCGTCGGTAAGCTTGTCACGGATTTCGAATGGTATACTTTGTGCACCGTCAACAAGGAGGATTCGGTTTTTTATAATTCGGGTGAATATTATAAGCTTTCTTATCCGTATTCGGGGGACGTTGCAATTAACAGCCTTCTTGAATCAAAGATTAGTCAATCTGATCGTGATGAGGTTATTCTTGTTTTCCGTACCAACGTAATTCCCAAAGACTTCAATTTCATAAGGCGTCAGTCGGTACAGATTATAAGAGAAGAGCATACAGGCTTAAAGATATCCAAGGAATCACTTCGAATCGTAGACGGATACGAGGGGGTATACATTCTTCTTGAAAACGTTATTCGTTTTAAGCGTTGTGACATTATTTGTGAAAACGAGGATTACTATATTGTGTCTACGTCCGACCCACTAAAGAATGATGAAACTGTTGAATACGGATACCTGCAAATGTATGACGTTGTCATCGTTCGCGGTAAGGAGCTTTTCGACGGAAAAATGGTAGGTTAAAAAAATGCAAAAAGAATATTTGACAATTAGCGAAAATGTTGCTATAATAAAAAACAATGTGCAAAAAGCACTCGTTCGCTCAGGAAGAACGGATAAGGTTACCGTTCTTGCTGCAAGCAAAATGAATTCTGCAGACCGCATTAACGCGGCAATTGACTCGGGAATTGAGTATATCGGTGAAAACAAGGTACAGGAGTTGCTTGAAAAATACGATGGCATTAACAAGGATAAGGTAACTGTTCACTTTATCGGCCATTTACAAAGTAACAAGGTTAAGTACATTATCGATAAGGTTGATATGATTCAGTCACTTGACTCCGTTTCTCTTGCAAAAGAGATTGACAAGCAGGCAAAAAAACACGGAATTGTTATGAAGGTGCTTGTTGAAGTCAACATATGCGCCGAGGAATCAAAGAGCGGCGTATCACCCGAGCAGCTCGAAGAATTTCTCATTGAGGTATCTAAATTTGAGAATATTAGGGTGAAAGGACTTATGTCAATTCCGCCGATTATGACCGACGAAGACACTCAAAGAAAAATTTTTCAAAAAATTATGAAAATATATGTTGACATATCGAGCAAAAACATAGATAATATAGATATGGATATTTTGTCGATGGGTATGAGTGACGATTATGAATTGGCAATCGAAGAGGGCTCTACTATGATACGTGTCGGTTCATCTCTTTTCGGCAAACGAAATTATCAATAAAAATGATTATTAAATATACGGAGGTTTAATTTATGTCTATCAAGGAAAAACTCTCAAGAATGCTTTACGGAGGAGATGCGGATACAGATACCGATGACGTAGTTGATGAAATTGACGACGATTACGGCGTAGCATCCGAGGAGACTCCTTCAACCCGTCACACTGCTACCAACACTTCTATTGGCAGCTCTATTGAAATGAAGGTTGTTAAGCC
This sequence comes from Clostridia bacterium, assembly GCA_017439965.1. Classification (GTDB taxonomy): domain Bacteria; phylum Bacillota; class Clostridia; order Oscillospirales; family SIG627; genus RGIG6353. Next base: position 31,594 of record JAFSID010000056.1, read on the forward strand.
TGATAGTCTTGATTCTGTAACTCAGATCGCTGACCATCTTCTCGACAGAAGAACAATTCTTCTCAATCTTGAGGATACCAATCGTGAGACCGCTCGTCGCCTTGTTGATTTTCTCCAGGGTGTTGCTTATGCGATCAACGGAACTCTTAAGAAGGTTGCTAATTGTACTTATGTTATTACTCCCAGCAACGTTGACGTTTCAGGTGAACAGATCAAGGAATCTCAGGAATCCGGCGATATTGTTTAATCGCAATTAGTTTTGTATAGTGGTTTTGCCGACCGTTTATAAAGCGGTCGGCAAATATCCTGTATATTTTTCTTTACAAAGGATGTTTACGTATGCCTAACGTTTCTATTAATGTCGATAACGATGCATTGATTTCAAGACTAAAGGGTGCAATTAGGGCATATGAAAACAAGTATATTTCAACAAACATCGGTTTTGTTGACGAATTAACGCAAAGGCTTTGTGAATCCTTTTTCAAAGAGAATTGCTTTTCGTGTTATTCTTATTTTTCACCGCACGATGATTCATCAAGAAGGTTTTTAACAGTAGGGGACTTGGAGCTTGATGAATCTGAGCTTGTCTATATTCACGCAGTTCCCGATAAGTTTCACCAACCAACGCACCGTGATTATATGGGTGCTCTTATGTCTCTCAAAATTGACAGAAAATTGTTTGGTGATATATTAACTACGAATTACGGTGACGCCTATCTTGTTTTTTGGAACAAGTCAGACGTTCTTGCTTATATTACCGATAGCTTTGTCTCTTGTGGCTCGGCAAGGCTGACTCTCAAAGAAATTACACGCGAACGCTACAATTCACTTGAAATGCAATATGAGGAAATAGGACTTATAGTCAGCTCTCTCAGAGCTGATTGTATTGTTGCGGCTATTTCTAATTTATCGCGGGCTAAGGCTTGCGAAATAATTAAGGCAGGCGATTTCAAGGTGTTTTCAACGTCTGTTTACAGTGTTGATTTTAACATAAGCGACGGTGACGTGTTTTCCGTGAGAGGCTTCGGTAAATTCCGCTATAACGGTGTTCTCGGCTCAACGCGCAGAGAACGAATGAGAATCTCTCTTTTGAAATTCGGTAATTATATTGAAAGGAATACGGTGTCATGATAGCACCTCATGAATTAAAAAATAAAGCTTTTAACAGGGCGATGAGAGGCTATGTAATGTCAGAGGTTGACGATTACATAAGCTTTCTTATTGATAAATATACAGAGGTTTACAGGAAGAACCTTGATCTTGAAAACGAACTTAATAAGCTCAAGCTTAAGTATAGCGAGCTTCATAATGACGAGGATACGATTCGCGCGGTTATCGTTAAGGCTCAGAAGCTTGGTGAGAACATTGTCTCTCAGTCTCGCGTTGATGCAGACAAAATTGTTGAAGCATCAAGAGAGACCTGTCGCAAGAACGTTGAAGAGGCTGAAAAGAAGATTGCCGAAAGTATGGCTGAGGTTGAACGAATCAAACAGCTTTCCGAGGAATTCAGACAGCGTCTTTACGACGAGTATATTTCTCACCTTGAAATTCTTAAGGGTATGGATTTATCATACGATTTATCCTCAAAAAAGAGCTTATCCGAGGAAGTAGAGGCTCAGACCGAGGAGCGTATCACCAAAGCTAAAGACAAGCTTGATACTATACGCTCTGATGACGATGAAACGTTTCTCGTTTAACTTTTAAAAAGGGGATTACTATTTTGATTACGACCGTTGTTCTGCTTGTTGTCCTATGCGACGTTCTTTCAAAGTATTTAGTGGTACAGCTTTTGCTGCCGCTGGAACGTTCAGTTACCGTGATACCCGGCATTCTCGATTTCACGTACGTTGAAAACAGAGGTGCTGCTTTTGGTATGCTCAGTAATTCCAGATGGATTTTCATGACAGTATCGGTCGTATTTATTTTTGTACTGATATACGTTCTGAAGCAAAAATATTCATCCAACACCTTGTACACGGTTTCTCTTTGCTTGTTTCTCGGAGGAGGAATAGGTAATATGATTGACAGAGTTTTTTTGGGCTACGTTGTTGACTTCGTAGAGTTTACCTTCGTCGATTTTGCTGTATTTAACGTTGCCGACAGCGCTATTTCCATCGGCGCTGTATTATTTGTAGTATACCTTATTTTCTTTGATACTGTTTTCTTTCCGAGAAAGCAAGGAAAGGACAAGGATAATGCTTGACCAATTCGTCTTTGACTCAGAAGACAACGAGGCTCTTGAGCTGATAGCAACGGATAACGGTGCAAGACTTGATACGTTCATTTCCGAATCACTTGACATTACACGTTCGAGAGCAAGCACTCTGATTGAAAAGGGACTTGTAACGGTTAACGGAAGGCTTGTAAAAAAAAGCTACGTTTTAAATCATGGAGACGTAATTCTTGCTACACCGCTTCAAGATGAAATATATGACGTTATTCCCGAAAACATTCCTCTTGACATAGTTTATGATGATTCCGATTTGCTTGTAGTAAATAAACCGCAGGGAATGGTTGTTCATCCTGCCCCGGGAAATTACAGCGGTACACTCGTCAACGCTCTTATGTTTCATATCAAGGATTTGTCGGGAATTAACGGTGTTATGCGACCGGGTATCGTTCACAGAATTGATAAGAATACAAGCGGTTTACTTATAGTTGCAAAGAATGATAAGTCTCACGTGTCACTTGCTGAGCAGATTAAAGCACATTCGTTTGACCGATTTTACGAAGCAATCGTTTACGGTACACCCAAAGAGGAACAAGGAGACATACGTTTTTCTATCGGACGCTCACGAACGGATAGAAAAAAGATGGCTGCATTTGATGAAGACTGTAAGCTGGCAGGTGTCAGAAATGCCGTAACGCATTACTCGGTGCTTGAGGATTTCGGCAAATACAGTCACTTAAGACTCAAGCTTGAAACGGGAAGAACGCATCAGATAAGAGTGCATATGAAAGCCATCGGTCATCCCGTTGTCGGAGACGATCTATACGCATCGGATAAGCTTGAAAAATTCGGCTTAAAGGGTCAGTGTCTACACGCTAAAAGCATAGGATTTATTCATCCGAGCACTAAAGAATATTTGTATTTTGAATCGGAGCTACCTGATTATTTCAAAAAAATACTTTCAAGGCTTTCGGCGGAGAACTGATAATGAATTTCAATAATTACTTAATCGTATCCGATCTTGACGGAACGCTCTTTAACCGTCGGCAAACCGTTCCTGAGCGTAGCGTTAGAGCTATTGAGTATTTCAAATCTAACGGAGGAATCTTTACTGTTGCCACGGGCAGAGATATAAGATTTATTGACAAGCGCTTCCCGTTTATAAAGACTCTTGTGAATGCACCTATCGTAACCTCAAACGGCTCTCAGCTTTCGGACGTTAACAGCGGAATGATTTACGTAGATTTGTTTCACTCAAAGGAACTCTTGAATCGTGTTCTCGTCGACTTAGAGCCGATTTATGAGGATGCAACGATTGAGCTGTACGGCAAGGATAAAATATACGTTGTTCATCCCAATGAATATATTTACAGACGCTTCTCTCTGTTATCGGACTATGTCGTCTATTTAGATTCAGTTGTTATTCCCGACGATGATATACTTAGAGTTGCAATCATTGATCACAACGCAGAACGTATCGGGAGTATTTCAAGAGCAGTCGGAAAAGCTACGGCAAACGATGACGTTGAGCTTGTGTTCTCCGAATCGTTTATTTATGAGATTCTACCGCACGGTGCAACCAAGGGTAATGCTGTTAACGAGCTGCGAAGCATATTAGGTCGGGATAAGATCCTGATTTGCGCAGGAGACTGGAACAACGATTTGTCACAGCTTGCGATAGCTGATATTCCCGTGTGTCCGTCTAACGCAAACGAGTCGGTACGTAGCTTCTGCAAATATACCCTTTGTGATTGTGACGAAGGAATTATTGCCGATATAGTACAGAGCATCGAAAATGGTCTGTTTGATATATAATTTTAGGAGGATAAATATGAACGAAACGAAAAAGAAACTTCTCAAAGAAAAGGCGGCCAAAATCCGTCTTGGAGCACTCGAATGTGTTTACAGTGCAAATTCAGGTCATCCTGGTGGATCGCTTTCGGTTGCCGATCTTCTTGCATACCTTTATTTTGAGAAAATGAATATAAATCCCGAGGACCCCGACAACCCAATGCGCGACAGACTCGTTCTTTCAAAGGGACATACCTCTCCCGCGCTTTATTCAGCTCTTGCTCATAGAGGATACTTTTCTACCGAACTTCTCAAAACCTTCAGACACGAGGACAGCATTCTTCAGGGGCATCCCGATATGAAGAACGTACCGGGCGTTGATATGTCAACGGGCTCTCTCGGCCTTGGAATTTCCGCAGCTTGCGGAATTGCTCTGTCTGCAAAGGTTTCGGGCGACCCTTATAGAGTATATACCGTTCTCGGCGACGGTGAATCCGAGGAGGGTCAGGTTTGGGAGGCTGCAATGTTTGCCGCTCACTACAAGCTTGACAACCTCATTGCTTTTCTTGATTACAACGGATTACAGATTGACGGCCCTATTGCAGAGGTCATTAACCCTGCACCTTTTGATGAAAAATTCAAGGCGTTTGGATGGAACGTTTGTGTTATCGACGGTCATAATTTTGACGAAATAGACGAAGCAGTTAACACTTGTATGGAAGTCAAGGGCAAGCCTTCTGTCATTATTATGAAGACCGTTAAGGGCAAGGGTGTTTCCTTTATGGAAAACGAGGTTGAATGGCACGGCTCTGCGCCCAACAAAGAGCAGTATGAGACCGCAGTAGCCGAAATTGAGAAAACGCTTTAAGGAGATAGATATGAAATACGAAATTGGACAAAAAATAGCCACCAGAGAGGCATACGGAAACGCACTCGCTGAATTTGGCGAAAATACCGATATAATCGTTTTTGATGCTGACCTTGCAAAATCTACAAAGACCATAACCTTCAAGAAGAAATTTCCTGACAGATTTTTTGATTGCGGAATTGCTGAGGGCAATATGATGTCAGTGGCCGCAGGTGTAGCTACTACAGGTAAAATTCCTTTTGCAAGCTCTTTTGCAATGTTTGCGGCAGGCAGAGCCTATGAGCAGATAAGAAACTCTATCGGCTATCCTCATCTTAACGTAAAAATCGGTGCAACTCATGCAGGCGTATCCGTTGGAGAAGACGGTGCTACTCATCAGTGCAACGAGGATCTTGCTCTTATGAGAACCATTCCGGGTATGGTAATACTCAACCCAGCCGATGCGGTTGAAGCGCGTGCCGCTGTTGAAGCCGCAATTAAGCACAACGGTCCCGTGTATATGAGATTCGGCAGACTTGCAGTACCCGTTATCAACGATCAGGATACCTACAAGTTTGAAATTGGCAAGGGTCAGCTCCTTAAGGAAGGAAAGGACGTAACCATTATCGCAACGGGTCTCATGGTTAACGAGGCTAATATAGCCGCTGAAAAGCTTGCTGATGAAGGAATAAGCGCCGAGGTTATCAACATCCATACGATCAAGCCTCTTGATGAAGAGCTCGTTGTACGCTCAGCTTCTAAGACGGGAAAGGTTATTACGGCCGAGGAGCACAGTATTATCGGAGGTCTCGGAAGTGCTGTAAGCGAAGCGCTTTGCGAGGCTGGAGTAGGTGCAAAGCTTGTGAGAATCGGTGTTCAGGATGTATACGGAAAGTCGGGTAAGGCTACCGACCTTATCAAAGCTTTCGGACTTGACGCAGACAGCATCGCCGCAAAGGCACGCGAATTGGTTAAATAATTCTATGCGGAGCATTTGCTCCGCATAATTTTTAGGTGAATAAAATGAAATTTCTTGAATTTTTGGCTGAAAACAGAACTCCATTTTGGGACAAATTCTTTTCCGTTGTTACTTATCTCGGATGGGAAACTATTTTTCTCGTTGTTGCACTGGTACTTATATGGTGCATTAACAAAAAGTACGGATTTTTTATTCTGTACTGCGGTCTTATCGGACAGGCGTCAAGTCAGTGGCTAAAGCTTATATTCAAGGTTGAGCGTCCTTGGGTTGCTTTTCCTGATTTTAAGCCCATTCAATCTGCGATTGAAGAAGCGGGAGGTTATTCCTTCCCAAGCGGACACACGCAAATTGCAACCACGACCTACGGCGGACTTGCGCTTCTTTACCGTAAAAAGAAATGGCTTTCAGCACTGTTGATAATAGCAGTGCTTCTCGTTGGATTCTCGAGAATGTATCTCGGTGTGCATTATCCTACCGACGTTATTTTCTCACTTGTTTTCAACACAGTGTTGATAATCTTCTTTTACATAATAGGGAAGAGGTATGCGGGTAACAGCACGTCGTCTATACTTCGTGTTATAGGATTGTTAGCAATGGGCTCCTTGCTCGTTTATTCAGTCGTTATGTTCAACAGATTTGGAGCTGTTGAGGTGTACGTTGATACGTTGAGCTTTTCTTCAAAGATGTTCGGAGCAACACTTGCTTTTGTAATTAGCTGGTATATTGACGATAAATATATCAATTTCAAAACAGAGGCTTCCTTGCCCGTGCAAATATTCAAGGTGGTCGTCGGTACGGTTATTCTTCTTGCCATAAAGGAGGGGCTTAAGCCGTTGTTTTCGGCTATAGGGCTTAACGCAACGGCGGGTAATATAATAAGATACTTCTTCGTTGTATTCTTTGCAGGCACGATTTGGCCTTATTTCTTTATGAAGATTGTTAAAAAAAGGTGAATTTTCACAAATAATTATCTTTTTTACAGAAAACACCTTGCAAAATACAAAAACAATGCTATAATATACAGTGGAGAGCGATTGAAAACGCTCTGTATACGTTTATAAAATACTTTATAATAAAATTTTTAGAGAAAGATGGTACACAAAATGACACAGAACAAAACTGTCCTTAAGTGGCTTGACGAGATGAAAGAGCTCCTTTGTCCTGACAACATTGTCTGGATCGACGGCAGCGAAAAGCAGATCGAAGAGCTTCGCCTTGAAGCTGTAAAGACCGGCGAGCTTATCAAGCTCAACGAAGAGAAGCTCCCAGGATGCTATCTCCACAGAACTAACCCCAACGACGTTGCACGTGTTGAAGACAGAACCTTTATCTGCTCCAAGACCCGTGAGAGTGCAGGTCCTACTAATAACTGGTGCGACCCCGATGAAATGTATAAGAAGCTTTACGGCATTGCTCGTGGCTCTTACAAGGGACGTACTATGTACATTATTCCTTTTTCTATGGGCCCCATCGGTTCTCCTCTTGCTAAGATTGGTGTAGAGATTACCGATTCCGTATACGTTGTTCTTAACATGATTATCATGACCCGTGTAAGCCCCAAGGTATTTGACGTACTTGGCGACAGCAACGACTGGGTAAGAGGTCTCCATTCAAGATGTGACGTTGACCCCGAGAACAGATATATCTGTCAGTTCCCCGAGGACAACACTATTATCTCCGTTAACTCAGGCTACGGCGGAAACGTACTTCTCGGTAAGAAGTGCTTCGCTCTCCGTATTGCTTCCTACCAGGGCTGGAAGGAAGGCTGGATGGCTGAGCATATGCTTATTCTTGGTATCCAGAATCCCAAGGGAGAGGTTAAGTACGTTGCAGCTGCATTCCCCTCTGCATGCGGTAAAACCAACCTTGCAATGCTCATTCCTCCCAAGTATCTTCAGGAGAAGGGCTACAAGGTATGGACCGTTGGTGACGATATTGCCTGGATGAGAATAGGCGAGGACGGACGTCTTTACGCTATCAACCCCGAGAACGGCTTCTTCGGTGTTGCTCCCGGTACCAACGAGAAGTCCAACTATAACGCTCTTGCTTCTACTAAGAAGAACACCATCTTCACCAACGTTTGTCTTGACCTTAATGACAACACTGTATGGTGGGAGGGACTTAATAAGAATCTTCCCGAGAACGCTATTGAGTGGAAGGGTAATCCTTGGGATCCCGCTAAGTTCAACAAGGCTGACAAGACCACTTGTGCCGCTCATCCCAACAGCCGTTTCACTGCTCCCGCAGAGAACTGCCCCTGTATTTCCGATGAGTTCAACAAGGGTGCAGGCGTTCCGATTTCCGCTATTATCTTCGGCGGACGCCGTGCAAAGACCGCTCCTCTCGTATACCAGTCCAAGAACTGGGAGAACGGTGTATTCGTTGGCTCTGCTATGGCTTCTGAGACTACCGCTGCGGCTGC
>JAFSID010000057.1 GCA_017439965.1 Clostridia bacterium
ACTGAAGATAACAGTCTCAAGGTTGGTTGCGCTTCCGAATGCGTTAAGCGCTACTACCTTAACACCGAGAAGTGCTATTTCGGTAATGCCGCTGTCACGGAGGAAGAGCTGTCCTACCTTTTCAACGCTGTCTGCTACCTCGATGGAGGTTGCTTTTGCGAGCTTGTAGAATGCATAATTACCGATTTCGGTAATACCGTCGGATACTACTATCTTAGTGATATTCTTAGCGTATGCCGTCCAAGGAGCGTTTGCGTTCTTGGTATATGCGGGAATTGCGCCTTCACCCGATACGGTGAGAACGCCGTCAGCAGATACTACCCAGTTGATAGTATCTATCGTTCCGCTTGCTACGTCGAAGCCAAGCTCAAAGTCAACGAGTATGGGATAGCCACCGCCAAGACCTATATATCCCGTATCCCCCTCATCATTCTGAAGGTCGTCAACCTGAAAATTCATTGTTATACTATCCCCTTTTTCAAAGGCTTTTAAAAGAGGAAGCTTCATTTCAACACAATACGAGGTATCCGAAATAATTTTTGAAACAGACTCCGCCTTATCTGAATAATCTCCTATTATATTTTTATAATTGGAAAAGCGCTTTCCGTAGGCATCGGCGATAAACAAAAGATGCGTATCCTCGGTATCCGTCTCGAACGGAAGCTTGCCAGCACCGTTATCACCTATTCTGACCTCAACGGCATCGTTGAAGGATGGGTGAGAATCGCCTGCAATATACCCGTCATCCGCCGACATAAGCGTTTTATCGTTTTCAACCTTGAAGAAAACCCAAACGTACTCATCGTCAAAAAGCGTCCACACGTCAGCCTCGACGTCGGTGTCTGCACCTTCATATGCAGGTGGACGGAGCCTGACTCTTGCGGAATCAAGGTATGCATCATCAAGTGTACCGTCAAGCGTTGGAGTGCCCTTCATAACAGTATTAGAGGTAATTATGGCGGAGGGGTTAGCGCCGTTAAGTCTCAAGGAGGTCACAAGATTATTCTTAAGCGCATACTCACGAGCCACGGTATTTTTATCGGCATATATAACGAGCCTCGGACAGTCCGCAAAGGCATCTGCACCAATATAAGCAACCGAGTCGGGTATCCTTGCTTTTTCAAGCTTATAGCATCCAGCAAAGGCTCTGTCACCTATTACGGTCACCTCCGAAGCAAGCATAAGCGAGGTAATATAATCGGAATATTCAGACCAAGGCGAAGGGGTTGCCTCGGTAAAATTCGGAATTTCTCCCGTAACGTACAGTGTACCGTGGGAGTATACCTGCCAGATATAGCCTGCCTCATATCCCCTTGCATAATGCACCTCGGCAAGAAACGGAGCCTTCAAATCCTTCCATACCGCGTTGACGAGAGTATATCCGACGCTTGTAAACTCGGTCTTATCAAGCACCACCTCATCGGTTACGTCAACCGACGTGCCGTCGAGATAGTGCACGATGAAGCTCATACCCGTCGTTGAATTTGGTCGGCTGTACAAAAAGCGTTGATTGTGTATCGGAGGGGTAAATTCAACGTGGCTGACGGTTGGTGCTACCGTCGGATAATCGGTACTCGCGTCAACGGAAAAGCTATTCAGCTCCAAATAGCTTGACGACAAGCCTATATACCCCGTTGTGCCGTCGGTATCCTGAAGATCGTCAACCTGGAAATTGAATTGCAGCACGTCACTCTCTTCAAGCGGTGCTTTTAACGGTATACGAAGCTCTACCGTATACGAGGTCTCCGAGGTAATTTTCGAAGCCGAGCTGAGAAGCGCCGTTCTGTTACCGAGAGTTGACTCATAAGCACTGCATCTCAAGCCAAACGGATCGGCAATTATCAAGTGGTGGTTATTCGTTCCCGTATATTCGGGAAGCTTTCCCGCGCCGTTGTCACTTATCCTCACCTCTACCGCATCGTTCAGCGAGGGATGAGAGTCACGGGCAATATAGCTTGGGTCGGCAGACATAAGCGTCGTATCGTTTTCAACATTAAAGAAAACGTAAACGAAGCCGTCGTCGTAAAGGGAGTATACTGTTGCAAAAACGTCGGTTTCCGCTCCGACATAGGAGGGTGGGTTAAGCTTTACGCAAAGAGAATCGAGATACGCGTCGTCAAGCACTCCGTCAAGCGTGGGAGTAGCCTTGATTACCGTACCGTTTATTATTTCTGCGCCTTGACTGTAATCCGCCGCAGCGCAAACTGATACAAGTAAAGCTAACAGTAAGAATAAGAAAAGCTTTTTCATAATTATCTCCTTAATTATTAATTATTGACGCAAGCCTTACTCCGAGTCCTATTTTCTGCTATTTTTTATAAGCAACGCTATCCAGCAAATACAAGCAAGAACAACGAGGCATATACACACAGCGTCAAAGCCCTTTCTTTCACTGAGCTTGGGCTTGTTTTTTGGCTCGGGCTGAGGCTCGGGTTGAGGCTCGGGCTCAGGCTCGGGCTCAGGC
>JAFSID010000058.1 GCA_017439965.1 Clostridia bacterium
CAGAATGGACAAACCGAAGCCCGTCAGCGTACGAGTGTACGGTAGTGGCGAGGTTTGTTCAGAGCCAAAAACATATGATTTATTCGAGAAAACTCATTTTTGAGTTTTTACCTTATTGTTTTTGGCGGTCTGGACTTTTTTAACATCTCCTTTTGATTTTATCTTCTGCTTTTAACAACCTGATATACTATGCCGAAATTATTGGTAAGAATAGTATCCATTCCCATATCAAGAAGCTCTTCGGCTTCGTCGGGCGTATCACTCCAGAAAACGTTACACACAATTCCGTGAGCGTGAGCCTTATCAACCATTTCCTTATTGAAATAGGGCTTGTAAAACTGCACCTTTTCACAGCCAAGCTCAATGGCTCTCTCAACTATTTCCCACTTGCGAGCATTGTCGTGACCGACGCAGACGGGAATATCGGGCGCCCACGCCTTGAACTGACGGATGTCCTCGTCACGCTCAAGCATAAAGTAAACGTATTTTTCCGAATCGTACTTGCGTACAAGTCCGACTATCTTCTTCATAGCCTCGTCGCTGTATCTGTCGCGGTAGGGCTTTACGTGAACATTCATAATAACGTGGCAGGCAAATTTCTTGAGTATCTCCTCAAAGGTGGGAAGCTTCATTCCCTTAAACCATCCGCCGTGAGATACGCCGAAGTCAAGCTCTCGAAGCTTGGCAAGAGTGAGGTCGGTAACGAGTCCCGTGCCGTTCGAAACTCTCTCAAGGCTTTGGTCGTGAATGGAGACTATCTCGCCGTCGGCGGTCTCCCATAAATCAAGCTCTATCTCATCCGCTCCCATACCGATTGCGGCACCGTAGCCTGCCATTGAGTTTTCGGGACAGACGGCGGGAAAGCCTCTGTGAGCGCATACTCTCGGATATGGTGCGGCAGACTCGGGAAGCACTATGGCACTGCCTGCGGGACGGTATTTCCACGGGCGTCTTCCCTTCTCTATATACTCGTAATGAGCGGCGGGAGGATTGCCGAAGCCTGCAGGCTTATAATACTTTTTCATCGGGTCAATATCAACCGTCTCCATACCGATACGGCTCTTCATATTGAGAAGTGTTTCACCCGTCGGCGCAACCACCATACTTGCACCGCCAATATCAGAGCTCTCGTCCATTGAGACGGAGGCGCGGACAACGTAAGCGTTGGTGTTATACGCCAAAAACTGCGATATAATCTCAAGGGCGCGGTGAGTGTCACTGCGCTGATGAGAGCAACCGATAATTATATCGGGCTGTACTCTTGCCAGAGTCGGAAAAGCCTCGTAAAAATAAAAATCGTAGCAGGTCAGAAATGCGTAGCGTATGCCGTCAAGCTCAACTACGGTGGGGACGGAATGCTCAAAGGCGTAGCCCGTTTCCTGATCGGGATTTTTAACCTCACCGGGTGTGGGATGCTGTTTATAATATATTCCCGCAACGTCACCGTTTCGGTCAAAGGCATAGGTAGCGTTGATATATTTTTCACCGTACTTATATCTTGCATTCACGAAAAGATGAGCCGAGCAACGTCTTGCGGTCTCGGAGGACTTATCGAGTATTGCCTTGTTGAAGCGCTCGATACTCTCAAGCCTTTCCTCGACGTTATGTGCAAGGCAAGGAATATCGGCAGATTCGGGAAGCACGATAAGGTCGAGAGACTCATCGCACCTGTCAAGCATTTGTATCTGACAGTCAAAGCACTCCTGAGAGCGTGAATGGTCGGTATAATAGGGTGGTTGAATAAGACAAACCTTCATTAGTTATTCTCCTTGCAAAGCTTTTATGTGTTTATTGATTTCATCGGCAATCGCCTTCATTCTCAAGGCATCGGTCTTGACGACCTGGCGGTCGTAGGTAACGAGTCCGTTTATCTCGTCCTCAATATCCGAAAGCTGAGTCAGAATTGAGGCGGAAAGCCCCTCGTCTATAAGCGGAATTATCTCTTTTAAATATACGTCCTCAAGACGTCTCGTAAGCTCCTCGGTATCACGGCATTTGCCGTAGCCGTAGGTCTTGCTCTCGTTAAAGACGTGTGAGTCAATTCTACAGGAATATCCTCCGAACTCGGATAAAACGAGAGGTCTTTTACAGCATTTCAGCTTGATTTTCTTAAAATAGATATGCTCACTGTCAACGTCGCTCACGCAGGGCTTAAACCATCCCGACGCAGTGTCGAAAATTCTCGTCGGGTCAAGGCGCTTCAGCACCTCGTAAACGCCGTCGGCATCGAACTGTCCCCAGCCCTCGTTGAATATTGTATAATATACAACCGACGGATGATTGTACAAAAGCGACAGAGTATCAATGCTATCCGACAGAAAAGCCTCAAGACGCTTCTTTTCGGCGCCCTCTCGTACGGCTTTTTTAAAGCCGAGGGTTGGCAGTGCGGTGTCACGGATAAAGGAATATTCTCCGCTGTTTACCATATCCTGAAAAACAGCCATACCGTATTTATCACAGTAATAATAAAAAATATCGGGCTCAATTTTAATATGCTTTCTCAAGGTATTAAAGCCCTGCTTTTTCATTTCGAGAATATCAAAAAGATACCCTTTATCACTTGCAGGCGTAAAAATACCGTCCGACCAATAGCCTTGGTCGAGCAAGCCATGAAAGAAATAAGGCTTGCCGTTAAGACAAAGTCTCATTCTTCCTTTTATTTCACGGATATCGACCGTACGCAGTGCAAAATAAGACTCTACTCGATCCACTCCGTCGGTAATTACGATACTGTAAAGGTGAGGATTTTCGGGAGTCCAGCATATAGGACTTTCAATCTCAAGGGTAAAAGAGTCTCCCTCAAAGGCATACTCCCTGCCGTCAAAAAGCAAGGTCTTTTCACAAAGTCCGCCGTCAACGGTGATATCCACGCTGTCAAGAGTCGGCGTGAAGCTGACGGACTTTATATACCTGTCCGCAACGCTCTCAAGCCACACCTCCTGCCATATTCCGCTTATTGCGGTATACCACATTCCCGAGCTTTTACGGGTCTGCTTACCGTAGCCAAGAGTCTTGTCAAGAGTGTCGGTCACCTCAACCTCAAGCGTATTCTCGCCCACTCTCACCGAGTCGGTAACGTCATAGGTGAACGGAAGATAACCTCCGACATTATCGGGATAGGTAACGCCATTGAGGGTAACCCTTGCACGCTGGTCAACAGCACCGAAATGAAGAAGAGTGCGAGAGACGAAGAAGTCGTTTTCAACAAAAAAGCTTTTGCGGTAAATATAGCTTTCGGAGGGCTTCAGCTCTCTGCATATTCCCGATATTCTCGACTCGGGAGGATAAGGGACTATGATTTTACCGAGGTACTCCTCCCTCTCCCCTCTCACGTACAAATCCCACTCACCCGAAAGTGACAAAAAGCTGTCACGCTTGAGCTGGGGTCTCGGATAAGGACTTGAGGTCAAATCCTCCTCAAACGGAGTTTTAAGCTCCTTGTAATCATTCATAGGTATAAATATTCTCCTTGCCCGTCTTGGTAGCCCAGAAGAGACCGTAGAGTGCAGCTGTATCAGCGTTTTCGGTCACGGTGTACGGAATGGAGCAGGCTCTTTCAAAGCCGTTCTTGAAAAGCTCCCAGGAGCGCGTTACGTTACCGCCGAAGAAAATTCTCTCATACCCGTCGGTTTTGGAGCGCTCGGTAAGAATACTGCCGAGGTCCTCACCCATCGTGTCAAAGAGCTTTAAAAGCCTTTCGTTTCCGCTCTTGGCAATAAACGAAAGCTTTCTTACCGACATATTTTCAAAGCCAAGTAAAGCTGCCCTCTTGCGTATTGCGGTGGCGGATACGAACTCCTCGCAGATGCCATCCTTCCACGGAGCGCACCAGAGAGAGTTTTTGGGCTTCTCGGTATCGTCAACCCAGAGTCTGCCGTCAATACTCGCAATATACCCGAGCCCCGTACCAATGGTTACACCGCAGGCTCTGCCGACTCTCGCCTCGGGAGTCTTATAAAGCATACCGAGAAGGAATGCTCCCGAGTCACTGACGAAAAAGACGTCGGAGGCGCCTGAGTTCAGAATAACGGTTTTCAAATCGACGTGATAAAGCTCAGCGAGCTTATGCTCGGCAAGGCTTATGCCGTTCTTGAAATCAAAGGGACCCGGAGCACATACAGCCACGGTGTCGGGCTTATGCATTTGAACGAATTTTCCGATTCGCTCGGGCAAAGAAGGGTCTCCCTCTCCGCCTCTCACAGCAAACGAGCCGCTGGTCATAGCACCGTTTTCAAGTATTCCGCATTTTATATCCGTTCCGCCTATATCAAAAGCAACGATTTTCATTGAGTTCTCCTTAAACAAAGTATAGCCGAAGGAAAAATACCTTCGGCTATCATTATACACTAAATGACAAATTCTTGCAAGAGTTTATTTGAGTCTCGTCTTATGAACTACAACGGTACCTACACCGAGATTCTTCACGGTGTACTCACCGAAGTGCGCAGGGATAACCGCCATATCGAGATTGTTCATCTCGTAGTAAAGCTCGGGGTTAGCCTTGGACTCTACTCTTACCTTCTCGCCGTCAACGAGCGCAAGCACGTGGAAGTCACCGTTGGTATTATCCTCAATCTCACGGTCGAAGATAAGGTTACGGAGCGAGAAGTAAAGAAGGTCGTGCTCACCGACGATTATCTCACGCCAGCAGTCGCCCTCTCGGACGAGTCCGCCGTGATTAACGAGATTTTCACGAACGTAATTTGCGTCACGCTCGCCTCTGATAACCTCCTTACCCATCTTGAGATGTATAGGTCTGGGAAGTCCCGTCTGAGGGTCGAGTCTCTGATAATCGTAAAGCTTATAGGTATAAGAGCCGACGGTAAGGCTTCCTATTTCAAGGATGACCTGATTCTGACCCGATGCGTGAATAGTACCTGCGGGAATCATTACCTGAGTACCCGGCTTTGACTCAACGGCGTAAACGTACTTCTGATAGTCGATAAGCTCGTGAGTCTTTTCAGCCTTCTCAGCCTTTTCAAAGAACTCAGCGCAGCTTTCGGGCTCCTGAAAGCCGAGGTAGGTCTTGGCGTTCTGTCCTGCGATAACTATATAATAGCTTTCGTCCTGACGGCCAAGCTCACCGTGATTTGAAACTACGTACTTTTCGTCGGGATGACACTGAATGGACATATTGCCCGAGGAATGATAGGTATCGTCGTAGTTAAAGCGGATGGGGAAATAACCGCCGAAGCCCTCAAACGCACGCTTACCGAGAAGCTTTTCACCCATAGTCTGAACGAAGGTGAAGAAGGGAGTCTCAAATTCTCCGTCGTCAATTACTGAAACGAGGGAAACCTCAAGAGGAATCATATCGAATACCCACGCACAGTTACGCATCTCCTTGGGAAGATTACGGAGACGGTGTACGTGATAGCCTCCCCATACACCCTCAAGGTATACGGGACGGCAACGGAAGGGACGGGAATTGAGCTCATCAAACAAGTCAACGAGAGCGTTGAAGGAGAGCATCTGCATCTTTTCGGGAATATCGGCAGAAATATAGTAGTCTATTCTTCCCTTCTTTATCATCTCCCAGCGCTGTTCCATTGCAATTTCAAAGTCAACGTAGTAGTTACGGCGCATCATAAGGTTATAGGGAAGGTTCTTTGTACAACCTATATTGCGGTTCTTACCGTTCTTACAGTTGAGAACTGCAGTTCTCGGTGTAACGTCCATCCAAACACGAACGTCATAAAGCTCCTGAAGGTCCTCGCAGAGAGCACTCTTTCCGAAAACGATTATCTTATCGGCGTTCTTGATTTTAGTCTTGAGCGCCTCAAGACGCTCACCGTTCTGAAGTCCTCGGTAGCCGTCGCTGTAACGTCTGCCGTAAAGGAGAACGGGGTCAACCTCGCGGTCCTCGGGAAGATAAGGGGTAACTATTGCCTCTATCTGCTCAGGATCGAGGAAGGTGCAGGACGCATCAACAAACTCAACGCTCTGTCCAGCAAGCACCTGACGGAGTACGTTTACAAGTGTTTCGAACTCGGCACCCGGATACGCGTCGATACCGATTTTGGAATTGGTGTCAAGCATTTTAGCAATCTTCCTTGCAACTGCCTGAACGCCCTTTGTCAAATCCTCTCTTACGCTTGCGGGAACGTTAATCTTGTTTACCGCGTTGGGATCTGCATAGGGATAGGGATGAAACATAAAGCTCATAAATATATACCTCTTTCATTTTTATTCTTCGTATTTAGTTTTTATAACAAGCTTCTTGCCCTCGGCGTGAGCCTTGCGGAATGCGGCAACGCACTCCTCCTTGATAAACTGGAACTTGCCCTTGGGATAGTTATAAACGTTTCCCTCGTGAACGTATTCCTCACGGGTATCGGGAACACCTGCCTTTGCAATCATCTTATTACAGAAGGCAACGTATTCCTTACCGCTTGCACTGAAAATGCCATCGGGCATCATATAGCCGAAGTCTGCCATTTCGGTGTAGCGGAAGCCTCCGCACCACCACCACGGAGCACTGCCTGCGCAGTGAGCCTCCTCAATGGAGTCTATCATCCAACGGTTAAAGAGCACCTGCATTTCAATCTTCTCGGGAAGATAGGTGCGGTTGGTATGGTCATACTGAACGCCGAGCGATTTTGTACCGCAGACGGTATAGCCGTATTCCGCCCAGATAACAGGCTTACCGCCCGTTTCATACTTCTGTATGATACTGCCCGAGGTGATAATTCCAATGCCTCCTATACGGCTTTCGGGATCGTGAATGTTGTTCTCATAACCGAAGAAGCCGTAGGTCTCAAGAGGTGTGAAGTCGATATAATCCTTAGCCTGAGCAGGACCGTCAGTGCAAATACCACCGTGACGGAAGGTGGTCATCTGATTGGGAATGAGCGGCTTGAGATGTGCCATAAGCGTTTTCCAGTAGGAATTGATGCACTCGTTAACAAAGGTATGTATATCAATGCTTACCTGTCGGTCAAAGCTTATGTAGTTAAAGGGCTGAGCAGGAAGTCTGTCATCCGACGGATACTCTGTGTAGCCGTAGATATCACGGGGAATGGGTCTGCCGTATACCCGTTCGGCATTCTCAACGCTTCCGTACTTGTTTTCAAGCCACGCCTGCCACTCGTCAAAGAACTCTGCCGAGGTCTCGTAATAGTGGTGCTGGTTATCCTGAGTCTCCCATTCCATATCTATTGCAATAACGGTGGGATTACCTCCGATAAATATTTTGGAGAATACCTCCTCGACAGCCTCGGGACAGTAAAATCTCGTTGCAGTAGCCTTGACTACTGCTACCATAACGCGTATCTTGTGTCTCTTACATCTTATAAGGAAGTCTCGCATACCGTGTACCGAGCGGTCAATGTCGGTAATGTCAAGTCGTGTCAGAACGCAGTTGAGACCTATTTCCTCCATATAAGTAAGGTCGGCTTCAACGGTGGTTGGAGAATAGTTGGAGCGATCGAACTGCCCCAGCCAGTAATAAGGCTTTTCAAGTGCGGGATTGTAGGTGCTCCAGTAGTTGATACCTGCAAGATACCAGGGCTTGTCTCCGATAACGAAATAATCGTCCTTTACTGACACGAACTGAGTCGGGTCGGTGACGGGTACGGGTCTTTCAAAGGTATAGGTGCTCTCAATCTCGTCAACAAGCTCATCTCCAACGAAAAGACGGGTGGTAATGGGGTAATCCTTCTCATCGCAAAGCTTGAGTGCGGAAAGCTCATCGGCGGAAATATCGAAATTGACGTCGGCAATAGTTCTTATTGCGGTAAGCTTTTCCTTTGAGAAGCGGATGGTCTCACCCTCGGTACCAATCTCAATATCCACTCTTACCTTCACAAAGCGAATGGTATTATTGAGAATCTGCGCGCCGACTCTCATTCCCTCGCCCTCGCGGTAAACGAGACCGTCTGCACCGCCCTCAAAGAGATAAATACCCTTATTGAGCTTTCGGACGATTGAAACGAGGAGCTCGTCTGCGCCCTCGATATTCTGTAAGCGACTGTTCTCAACGCCTATCATTGCGGCGGCAGAGCCTATTGCGGTATTGTAGATAATTCCGTAATCGTTTATTCCTTCATACCCGTCACCCATAGTGCGCTGAAGCTCTATGAAGGCAAACGCACCTCTTGAGCCGTCAGTTATTCTTCCTCGCTTGATGGGGTCGGTGCTATCGCTATTTGCATCGAAGCAATCGACGATGGGAATAAATCTGTTCTGTGAATCGGTAACGTATCCGCTGCCGATACCCGTCTGACAGGGGATGGTGACGTCAACGGGATGAGGAAGCTTCAACTCACCCTTGAAAATATTCTGTCCTTCAATTGCCTTGAGGTGAGTAATATTCTTGGTAGCGTAGGTCTTATAGGAGGGCGCAATGCCCTCTCTTACGAACGGGCGTTCAATACTGAAGCTTGCGTCAAGCATATCCTTAAGAGGCACGTTCCTGAAGCCGTTTTCGTCCCTTTCTATTCTGTGATAGTAAAGAGGTCC
Organism: Clostridia bacterium; assembly: GCA_017439965.1. Lineage (GTDB taxonomy): Bacteria > Bacillota > Clostridia > Oscillospirales > SIG627 > RGIG6353. Next base: position 8,461 of record JAFSID010000058.1, read on the forward strand.
TCCGATGAAAAGCACGCTTCCGAGTGAATTGTTAAATCTTCGAAGCATATCAACCGTCTCAATGGGAAGATTGTTACACTGCGGAACGATAAGCAAAAAGCTGTGAAAATAATATACGTTCTTCTTGGTTACAAATTCTTCAACGTCGGTTATTCTGACGGTGTAGCCAGCTTTTTTAAGAGTCTCCTCGATAAAGAGGCTTTCCTCCATATCGTAGCCGGGCCAGTTGTCACGTAAGAGTAAAACCGTGTTTTCCGTTCTGTTTATCATAACTTAACTCCTTTGCAACGTATTTCAATTTTATTATACAACCGTTTCGTCACAAACTCAATTACAATATTGTCGAAAAATATAACTATGTTGCGAAATACATTTAGGTTTTCGAAAAGAATCGGATTTATCATTGAACAATATTAAGCTTTTCGATTGACACAAGCCATTTAAAATGGTATACTTTTTTCATACGGAGGTGAAAGCATGAAGCTTTTGGGACTAAGTATGCCGAAAATACTTGAGTGCCGTCGGTTTACGGTGGCAAAGGAGCTTGAGGGAGACACGACGAAGCCGAGACTCGTCAAGCACTTCGAGCTTGACCTTGACCTTCAGGGTAACCGTCATCTGACGATTGACTCAAGGGACTATTATACCGAGTCAGGCTCTATCGTTTTTCGTTACCCGGGTCAATACTGCACAAGCTCGGGCGGATACGATATGTATATGCTGACGTTTGACTGGATCGACGAGGAAATAGACGGTACCGTCTACGCAAGAAACTCCGCAAAAGCCTACAAAAGAAAGCCGATGCCAGTTGACACGCTGTCACTGCCTCACGTTTTTATGCCCGAGCATTCAACGGAAATCACCTCGATATATAAAAGACTCTCGGTCATTTACAAGCAACCGTCAAGGAAGTCTCTCACGGATTTACAGTTGTCAAGACTTTTATACCTCGTTTGCGCCGACGCTTCAAGCTACGAGTTTCAAAAGCTTGAGGAATACACGCCGACTGACAAAATCCTTGCATATATCAACAATCACTATATGGAAAGCATAACCCTTGAGGAGCTTGCAAATCACGTACACCTAAGCCGTCATTACCTCGTTCATCTTTTTAAGAACGAAACAGGCATCACGCCGTTTGAATACATTATGACGACAAGACTTGAGCAAGCAAAGAGAATGCTTGCCTTTACACAGCTTTCGGTGGCAAACGTAGCCGTTGAATGCGGGTTTGAATCAAGCTCATACTTCTGCCGTTGCTTCAGGAACGCATTCGGTATAACCCCACGCTCCTTCAGAGAGGAAAAGGGATTTTCAAATAAAATTGACAAATAAGGGTAACATTTAGTATAATAGTAGATATAAACCAAACAAGGAGAATGCCGTGGAAAATATAAAGAACAGAATCGAAGAATTAAGAAAGCTACTCCATTATCACAGCCGTAAATACTACGTTGAGGATTCACCCGAGATAAGCGACTTTGAATACGACGCGCTCTACCGAGAATTGCAGGTGCTTGAAGCCGAGCATCCCGAATTTGACGACCCTCTGTCCCCTACCAAGCGTGTAGGAGGCGCGGTGCTTGACAAGTTTGAAAAGGTAACGCACGAGGTTGCAATGCAAAGTCTTCAGGACGTATTCAGCCGCGAGGAGCTTTTCTCGGCGCTTAATAAAATCAGTGAGACGGTGGATAACCCCGTTTTTGACGTTGAGTATAAGATAGACGGTTTGTCTGTATCGCTTGAGTACGAAAACGGAAGGCTGGTCCGCGGCTCAACGAGAGGTGACGGCACCGTCGGTGAAAACATTACCGAAAATCTCAAAACGGTGGGAGCAGTACCCTTGACTCTTCCCGAGGAAATACCGCTTCTTGAGGTAAGAGGCGAGGTGTATATGCCCAAGGCGGTTTTCGAAAGGCTTAACGAGGAGCGCGAGATGCTGGGTGAGCCTCTCTTTGCAAACCCGAGAAACGCCGCTGCAGGCTCACTGCGTCAGCTTGACTCGTCCATCACCGCCAAGCGACAGCTTTCGATATTCGTATTTAATATACAGAGAATCGTATCCGACAAATATTCCTTCTCCTCTCATAAGGAGGCTCTTGATTTCTTGAAAAATATGGGCTTCACCGTATCTCCCGACCTTCATCAGTTTACCGAGCTTGACGAGCTTTACGCCGATATAGAGGCGCGTGCGGAAAGCCGTGACTCACTGTCCTTTGACATTGACGGCGCGGTTGTAAAGGTTGACGATTTCTCTCAGAGAGAGCTACTCGGTGAGCTTACCAACGTTCCGAAGTGGGCTTACGCCTACAAGTATCCGCCCGAGGAAAAGCCGACCGTACTTGAATCAATAACGCTCCAGGTAGGAAGAACGGGTGTTGTAACCCCCAACGCTAACTTCAAGACCATTCGTCTTGCAGGCACTAACGTTTCCCGCGCCACTCTTCACAATTGGGATTTTATAAAGGAGCGTGACATACGAATCGGTGACACGGTAATCGTTCGCAAGGCGGGTGAAATAATCCCCGAGGTATTGAGGGTTGACCCCTCCAAGAGAGCCGAGGGAGTACCCGAATACGAATTCCCGAAAAACTGTCCCTCCTGCAACGAGGAGCTGTTTTTCGACCCGAGTGAAGCGGCAATACGCTGTACCAACGCCTCCTGCCCTGCGCAGATCGACCGCCGTATCGTACACTTTGCAAGCCGTGACGCTATGAACATTGAGGGGCTTGGTCCGTCAATCGTAGCGCTTTTAACAGCAAACAAAATCATCTCGGATATATCCGACCTTTATTACCTCAAGCCCGAGGATATTGCCTCCCTTGAAAGAATGGGAGAAAAGTCGGCGTCAAATCTCATCGCATCAATCGAGGGTACGAAGAAGCACTGTCTCTCGCGCCTGCTCTTCGGCTTCGGTATTCATCACGTTGGTGAAAAGGCGGCTTATCTTATAGCGCAGAGACTCAAGACTCTTGACGCAATCAAGAGCGCTACTCTCGACGAGCTTCAGTCAATTGACGGAATCGGCGAAATATCCGCAGAGAGCATCGTAAACTTCTTCTCACATCCGACAAGCCTTAACATAATCGAAAGACTTGTTGCGGCAGGTGTCAATACCGAGTTTATCAACACCTCGGAATCCGAAAAGCTTGCGGGAATGACCATCGTCGTGACGGGCACGCTGAAAACCATGTCGCGCTCGGAGATTGAAAAGAAGATCGTTGACAACGGCGGAAAGGCATCCTCCTCCGTATCGAAAAAAACCTCGCTCGTCGTAGCGGGAGCGGAGGCAGGAAGCAAGCTCGACAAGGCTAACGCCTTGGGGGTTCGTGTCATTACCGAGGAGGAATTTCTCAAAATTGTTAATTAAATGTGAACAATTGCAAAAAGGCTTGATTTTTCCATTGTTTAGTGTAAAATATAGTCTGTAATTAGCACTCAAGCAAAAAGAGTGCTAAAAGGTAAGTTTAAATAAACAGTTATATATCAGGAGGTATTGTTATGACACTCAAACCCTTACTCGACAGAGTAGTGCTTAAGCAGGTTGAAGCAGAGGAGACCACCAAGAGCGGTATCATTCTCACTGCAAGCGCTCAGGAAAAGCCCTCTATTGCAGAGGTTGTAGAAGTAGGTCCCGGCGGACTCGTTGACGGAAACGAGGTCAAGATGACCGTTAAGGCAGGCGACAAGGTTATCACCAGCAAGTACTCGGGCACCGAGGTTAAGCTTGACGGCGTTGACTACATTATCGTAAGACAGAGCGACATTCTCGCAATCGTTGAATAATCGGAGGTAATTTACAATGGCAAAGGAACTTATTTACGGAATTGAAGCTCGTAACAAGCTTCTCGCAGGCGTTGACAAGCTTGCAGATACAGTTAAGGTAACTCTCGGCCCCAAGGGTCGTAACGTAGTACTTGAAAAGAAGTACGGCGCTCCCCTTATCACCAACGACGGTGTTACCATCGCAAAGGAAATCGAGCTTGACGATGCATTTGAAAATATGGGCGCACAGCTCGTTCGTGAGGTTGCCACCAAGACCAACGACGTTGCAGGTGACGGTACTACTACCGCTACCATTCTTGCTCAGGCATTTATGCGTGAGGGTATGAAAAACGTAACTGCAGGCGCTAACCCCATGGTTCTCAGAAAGGGTATGGAAAAGGCTGTTGCAACTACCGTGTCCGTAATCGCAAAGAAGGCAAAGAAGATCTCCGGTCCCGATGATATCGCTCGCGTTGCTACTATTTCCGCTTCCGATGAGAAGATCGGTGCTCTCATTGCGGATGCTATGGAAAAGGTTACCGC
>JAFSID010000059.1 GCA_017439965.1 Clostridia bacterium
CAGAATGGACAAACCGAAGCCCGTCAGCGTACGAGTGTACGGTAGTGGCGAGGTTTGTTCAGAGCCAAAAACATATGATTTATTCGAGAAAACTCATTTTTGAGTTTTTACCTTAATATTTATAACGATAATCGAAAGTCGAAATTCAAGAATTTCGACAGCAAAGCTTTGTTTTGATAAACAGTCTCATTTGCTTATGCTTTCTTGTTTTTGGCGGTCTGGACTTTTTTTACATCTCCTTCTTTTTACGAAAAACTTTCGTATTGTATTCTATTGATTTTTATACCTTTCTGTGATATGCTTGAAGCAGTATAAGAGGTGATATAATGGTAACCTATAAGAAGATTTCCGAGGTAGCGGAGGTTTCGGCATCTACCGTCTCAAAGGCTCTCTCGGGAAGCGGAGAAATCGCTCCCGCAACTGCCGAAAAAATACGCAAGATAGCCTGCGAGCTCGGTTATTACAAGGACAAGCGCGAGCTTAAGCGTAATTACTCGGGAAGCTTTGCACCGCATATTGCGATAATCTGTCCCGAGATAATCAGCGTATTTTATTCCTCTCTTGCCGAGTCCCTTATTGACAAAATAACCGTTTCGGGCGGACGTGCAACCGTGCTTATAACCCGCTTCGGAAAGGGAGAGGCTGAGAGCATTGCCGATTCGGTGGCTCACGACCCCGATTTTGACGGAATTATATCACTCACTAACCTGATGAATTACAGCACCCTCAACCTTCCCCTCGTCTTTATGGCGGACGTGCATTTGGACGATGCGGATATGATATATTGCGACATTTCAAAGGGAATCAGCAGTCTTGTCGATTACCTTTTGTCAAGCGGTCACACGCGCATTGGCTTTATCGGAGAAATGCATACCGTATATAAAGAGGAAATATTCAGAGGCTGTATGCTCTCCCGAGGCTTTAAGGTTATGGACGAGCTTATCGTCAGAAGCTATAAGCGTTTTTTCAACGTCGGACGTGAGGCGTACGGGGTCTACCGCGAAAGAGAGGTACTGCCCGATGCGGTCATCTGCGCCTACGACGAGATAGCCTTCGGCTTTATGAGTGAGGCAGAAAGGAACGGTATAAAAATTCCCGAGGATATATCTGTCGTCGGAATCAACAATACCCCCTTTGCAGAGGTCTCCTCACCTCCGCTTACAAGCCTTTACTCCTGGCGCGAGGAGATGGCGCACAAGGCGTACGATATAATAGTGTCAAGAATTCTGGGCTCAACCATGCCCTATCAAAAACTGTCTTATGAAAGCTCGGTCGTAATAAGAGAGAGCGTTCAGGAAAGGAAAATATAATGTATACACACAGACTTGCCGTAAGATGCGTAAACGATCCCGAATGGGTCAAGGAGTTTCTTGAGTACGTTGATGCAAATCCCAACTCCTGTCAGGAGGTATGGCTTTGCTCCTCCTACGCTTTTCCGCCGATTGAAAAGCACCGTGAATTTGCCCGCGGAATGAAGCCTGCGCTTGAGCAGTTCAAGGCTCGCGGAATCCGTGTCGCGCTTCAGATATCAAATACGATAGGCGGTCACTCGGGCACGCTTAACTCCGATTGCACGGGACTTATCCGTGACGATTGGCACGCACGTTATATCGTAAACAGTGATGGCAAGGAGTGTCCTGCAACCTTTTGTACACGTTCAAAGGAATTTACCGAATACGTTCAGAAGGAGCTTGAGGTGTATCTTACAGAGCTTCCGGATGTTTGCGGTGTATGGATTGACGACGACTTCAGAATGGGTAACCACCATCTTTCCTGCTGGTGTGATAGCTGTATTGCGGAGTTTTCCGAAAGACAGGGCAAGGCTTACACTCGAGAGGAGCTTGTAGGACTTGTAAATGATGATTTTGATACCCGTGACGCATGGATACAGTTTACCAAGGATCGCCTTTACGATGCCGCCAAGATGATGTCTGCGGCAATACATAAGCACGCACCCAACGCTTACGTTGCACTTCAGCACGGTGCCTTCGGTTATATGCAGGGATGCGGACAGACAGCGGCATTCGAGGGCTTTAAGGACGGCTCGGGAATTGCTCCCAGGTCACGTCCCGGCGGAGGCTCCTACGAGGATTATGATCCCAATACCTTTATAAGAAAATGGCGTTGGATGTCACACCAGACAAGATACCTTCCCGAGTACGTTAAGGACATTCGCCCCGAGATTGAGAATCTTCCCGACGTTGCCTACGGAAAGACGATGGCAGGTCTTGCCTTTGAAACCGCCTTCTACTTTGCGGGCGGCGCTACCAGTATGAGCTACGCTACAATGATGCGACGCAACGAGCCTTTATCCTGGCTTTGTCAGCAGCTTGGAGATATGTCGGAAAACTTTGAATGGTTTTCACGCTTGTCCGAGATAAATCAGAATACCAAGCCCGACGGCGTTGAGGTTTATATTTCCGAGAAGCCCTGGAACTACAAGACGGAAAAGCCGTTTGGATGGGAAAGCATATACTTTGACGAGGGTGCAGAGCTTATCCGTGACGGATTTGCGGTAAACCTCAATAAGATAGGAAAGGTATTGCTTCTCAACAAGCATTACGCACAGACTCTTACCGATGATGAAATACGAAGCCTTCTTGCAAAAAACGTCGTATGTGACGGTGAGACCGCGACCATACTTACCGAGAGAGGCTTTGGAGATATTTTGGGCGTTACTGCCGAAAATATCAAGACGGGCAAGCTTCAGGAAAAGCTCAACGATGATTATTGCTGGTCGTTCAACTTCTTCAAGCCCTACGGAGCGAAGCTCAACATAATCGACGATACGGCTTGTGAGGTGACTCATTATTTCGTTACCGCAACGGGTGAGGAGTACGGCACGGCTTCGGCTTATACTACGACCAAGCTCGGCGGACGCTGGGCGGTTATCGGCTACGGACTCTTCAATCAGATTATCAGCTTTGCAAAGAGAAACGCAATAGTTGACGCAATCGAATGGGCGGGCGGTAAGCTTTCCGCAAAGCTTACAACTCCCGACAGAATGATAGTATTTCCGAGAGTGGATGCGGAGGACAGGCTCCGTGCCGTCAGCCTTGTAAATACCACCGTCGGCAAGATTTCGGGCGCTGAGCTTAAGCTCAACGGTGAGTATACCCACGCCGAATGGCGCGCTCTTCACTATCCCGAGCTGAAGAGTGTTGAAACGAGAATTGAGAACGGCTCAACCTATATAACAATTCCCGATTTTGATGCGTGGAGCGTAGGAACGCTCTTCCTTGACTGATATGATAACGGACGTTTTGGCAGACGAGGGCAAGGGCAAAAGAACGAGACTTCTTTTTATCGTTGAGGCAGCCCTTGAATATTTCGTGCAGATACTCGTTACGGGTGCGTTTCTTGCGACTCTGCTTTCCCGCAACGGAGTACCCGATTGGCTGGTCGGAATATTATCCTCCTTCATATCGCTCACCTGCGTTTTTCAGATTTTCTCGGCATCGGTCGTAAGACGTGGCTCAATCGTTAAGAAAACGGCGTTTTTCTTAGTGCTTGCAAATGAAGTGCTTTTCGTTCTGCTCTACGTTATACCGATATTCAAGATACCCTCAGCGGTAAAGTGCGTGCTCTTCGTAATACTCATATTTTCGGCGTACGTGCTTTACAACCTTGTAAGTCCGCTGAAGTTCAGCTGGTATATGCTGTTCGTCAAGAGCGATCAGCGTGGAAGCTTTACGGCGAAAAAGGAGATAGTATCTCTCGTTGGAGGAATTGCCTTTTCCTTTGCAATGGGAAGTGTTTCCGACTATTATACCGCAAGGGGAGAGGATAATACCGCCTTTCTCATATCGGCGCTGGCAATATTCGTCATAAGCCTTGTGCATCTCTTGACCGTAGCCCTGACCTCTGAGCATTCTCTTGAGGTCTCGGGAGTCGGAAACGGCTTCTTCTCATCACTCAAGGTGCTTGCGAATAAAACCGTTCTGCCTCTTATCGCGCTTGAAATTCTCTGGAAATGTGCCTCGCAGATATCAAATCCCTTTTACGGAATATATCAGACCTCCGAGCTTGGCTTCACTCTTACCTTCGTGTCCTTTCTTGCAATGACTCAGTCGGTGGTGAGGGCGTCGGTGTCAATGCTTATGGGCAAAATAGCCGACCGCTTCGGCTGGCGTGTCAATCTCATTATCTGCTTCGGCGCAGTTACCGTCGGATATATTACTATGGTGCTTTGTACTCCTGAAAACGGAAGGCTTATGTACCTGCTTCATAATATATTCAACGGTATTGCAATGGCAGGTATAAACGGCGGACTTATGAACATCTATTTCGATTACGTTCCTGCCGCCGAGCGTACCGCAACTCTCGGTGTGAAAGCGGCAATCGGAGGCGTTTGCGGATTTATCGCAACCTCGCTGGCAAGCGTTGCCCTTGCGAGAATGCAGAGCGTTGAAATGAGTATTGCGGGTATGCCCGTCTACGCTCAGCAGGTGCTGTCACTCGTCAGCACGGTGCTTTGCCTTATCGCAACGCTTTACGTCGTATTCGTTATAAAAAGACTTAAAAAGATAGACTGAATAAAACGTCACGAATTTTGTTGATTCGTGACGTTTTACTTTTACATTCACGAAAAAAACGACATTTTAAGTGAACGCGCTTGACACTTGAAAATTATGAGAGTATAATCTGTGTGAATAAGCTTGAATATTATTCAATTAATCCAAAGGAGAAATACATTATGAAAAAAAGCACAAAGCATTCACTCATTCTGAGTGCGATCTCCCTTCTTATCTGTGCATCAATGCTTATCGGCACAACATTTGCGTGGTTTACCGACAGCGTTACCAGCACGGGAAATAAGATTCAGTCGGGAACACTCAGCCTCGACCTCTTGGTTTACGATAAGACCGCAGGTGATTACGTTTCTATCAAGAACACCGAGGATGCCATTTTTAATTATGAAAAGTGGGAGCCGGGTTATACCGAGGTAAAGCTCCTTCAGGTAAAGAACCTTGGCACACTCGCGCTCAAGTGGGTGGCACAGTTCGTTTCCGAAAAACAGCTTTCTGCACTTGCAGACGTAATTGACGTTTACGTTAAGCCCAGTGCAACCGCACTTGCAATGCCTACCGAGCGTGACGTACTTGATACCTATACTAAGGTTGGTACGGTCGCAGAGTTTGTAAACACCATTGAAACTACCACCAAGGGCGAGCTTTTGGAGGGTGAGTCCGCATATCTCGGAATTGCTCTCAAGATGCAGGAGACCGCAGGCAACGAGTATCAGGGTCTTGACCTCGGCGGTGAATTTGATATCAGAATTTTTGCAACTCAGCTTACCGCAGAGTCAGACAGCTTTGACGAGCAGTACGACAAGGAAGCTCCCAATGCAACCTACGAGGTAACTCCTGCTAACATTCAGGCATATCTCGACGGTGAGTACGCTGACCTTGAGAACGCTACTCTTCTTCTCACCGCAGGTGATTACGGTACGCTTTATCTCGGCAGACCTACAAAGCACGCGGGAAGCAATACCGTATATATTTGTAACACTCACGGCTATGAGACCGATTCCGCAGAGGAGTTTGCAACGCATCTCGGTGACGGCACATACCATACCACTCCCTTGTATGAGACAACGGTCAGAAATCTTACCCTCAAGGCTGAGGACGGCGTAACCGTTGACGGCGTTCTCGTTACCTCGGGTCATACCGTAGGTCCCGCTACCGATTACGTGCTTGACAAAACCATTACCGCAGGCAGCCTTTATTACAGCACGCTGAGAATTAACGGACTTACCTTTGACGGAATCACCTTTGACGGAAGAGTCAATATCGAAACCTCCGATGCGAAAACCGTATACGACGGAGTAAGCTTCGTTGATTGTACCTTTGATATCGGAGACACCGTATCCTCCAACAAGCAGGGCATCCGTTATTACAACGAGGCTAACAACGGCAACGTCAAGAATCTTACCGTTGATAACTGTACCTTCAAAAACTGTTATCAGGGTGTTTATACTGCAAACACAAACGGCATTACCGTTGTAAATTCCGAGTTTGACACAACGGGACACAACGCGATAGCAATTCAGTCCACCGTACACGGTGCGGTTGACCTTGAGAGCGTTGTAATCGAAAACAACGTATTCAAGAACATCAACGACAGAATTATCCGTTTCGGTGAAATCGGAGCTGATTCCGATATCTCTGTTCAGTATAACTACGCAAGAAACTCGGGTGACGAGGACAAAGAGGTTATAAAGGCAGTTTCGATTGACAGCGGAGCTGAATTTGACGTTAAGTTCAACGATTGGGGAGCAGGTACGGTTATAGCTAATTCCGAGTTCTCCGATACCGATACCGTTGCACTCGTAGGCACAGCCACCGAGTTCAAGACGGCGGCTGAGAGCGGTAAGGACGTTTACGTCGTAGAGGATATTGAGGTTGTCGAACGTATTGAAGCAAAGGGCGGCGTTATCGACGGCAACGGCAAGACCATTACAATGAGCGACGCTTTTAATAAAAACGACACCGTTATTTATGCCGATGCAGGTGCCGTTACCGTTAAGAATTTAACCTTTGACGGAATTGATAGGGTCGCGGCTATCCGTACTCTCAACGCAGAGCTTACGGTTGATAACTGTACCTTCGCGAACTGCACTCAGTCTATGACTCAGGGTATCATTCGCTGTAACCTCGGTAATGCAACCATCACGAATTGCAGGTTTACGGATAATACCTGTACTATGGTTATCTCCTTTAACTACGATGCATCCAACGACACGACGATAATGGTTGAGAACTGTCTCTTTGAGAATAATACCTGTGCTGAGACGGCGGTGGTTTATACAATTACCGATGTCGGAACCACGATCAAGGGCAACAGCTTTATCAACAATACCGTGAATATCTCGGGCAATAACAACGGTGCAACCGTTTACGTCGGCTTTACCGAGAACGTCGTGGTAAGAGATAATCTCTTCAGCGGCAATACCGTAAAGGCACTTGAATCCTCAAGAGAACGCTTGAGCGGCGGTCTTATGCTTGGCTACAAGGCTGTGGTTACCAACAACGTATTTATTAACAACAGCGTTGAAAATAAGTTTGGAACGAGTGACCTCGGCAGATCGGTTACCGCAAGTGCATACTACGGAGATATCGATCTTTCGGGTAACTACTGGGACGGCGGAGTACCCGTTTACGGCGTTGATTATTACAACGAATACGATTACGTCGGAAACAGCGTTATCGTAGACAATCCTCTTACCACCTATACCATCGACGACGACGGCGTAGGCGTAAAGGCATAAATCAAACGATTAAAAATGAGAGGGCCTTCTCCTTGCGGAGAGGGTCCTCAAGCGTTTTTTAGGAGATAAAAACGCATAAAACGGAAATATTTTCTTTTTTTAATAAAATACCCCTTGACAAACTTGACAAATGGTGTTAATATTGTATACTGCATTAGAATTGCGAGTTGTGTGCTCTTCAAGTTGATTTTTGACCGAAAAACGCTTGAAAAAACAACAATTTGCAGGCTTAATCGCCATTTTGCGGTATTACCGCTGACAAAAAAGAAATGGAGTGATTTGTTTAAATGAGTTTTGATTTGAACGCAAGAGAGCTCAAGGCGGCAGGGCTTAAGGAAAAGCAACTCGGCAGAAACATCCGAATGAGCTTTTCAAAAATCGACGAGGCTGTCGATATGCCCAACCTCATTGAAGTTCAAAAGAAGTCGTATGAATGGTTTATCAGCGACGGTCTTATGGAGGTATTGCGCGACGTATCTCCTATCGTTGACTATTCAGGCAAGCTTAACATTGACTTTGTTGGCTTCACTCTTGAGAACACCCCAAAATACGGTGTTGAGGAGTGCAAGGAGCGTGACGTAAACTATGCAGTTCCGCTCAAGGTCAACGTTCGTCTCACGAACAAAGAAACGGGCGAGATCAAGGAATCCGTCGTATTTATGGGCGACTTCCCGATAATGACCGACAACGGTACCTTCGTCATCAACGGTGCCGAGCGTGTTATCGTTTCCCAGATCGTTCGTTCTCCCGGTATCTACTATGATATCGAGGTTGACAAGATGGACAAGAAGCTCTATTCCGCAACCGTAATTCCTTACAGAGGAGCATGGCTGGAATACGAGACTGATGCCAACGACATCTTTTACGTAAGAATCGATAAAAACCGTAAGCTTCCCGTTACCGTACTCGTTCGTGCTCTTGCACCCGAATACAGTACCCGTGAAGGCGTTCTTGAGCTTTTCGGTAACAATAGGGTTATCAGCGACACTCTCGCAAAGGACCTTATTGACGAAACCGTTACAAAGCTTAAGTCCGAGAATAAGACCACCACACCCTACGAGGAGGCTCTTAAGGAGATCTACCGCAAGCTTCGTCCGGGTGATCCCCCTCTTGCAGAGAGCTCGAGGCTTCTTCTTGAATCACTCTTCTTTGATTGCAAGAAATACGATATTTCCGCAGTAGGACGCTATAAGTTTAACAAGAAGCTTGCTCTTTCCAGAAGAATTGCGGGCTTCGTGCTCTCGCGCCCTGCGGTAAATCCCTTTACAGGTGAGATAATCTACGATGCCGATACCCGTCTTGATAGAGCAATGGCAGAGGAGATTGAGTATGCGGGCGTTACAGAGGCTTGGCTCCGCGGTGACGGTGACGAGGAGATAAAGGTATTCTCCAACGGTGCCGTTCATCTTGACAAGGTTCTTCCCTTTGACGTTTCGGCTCTCGGTATTTCCGAGATGGTAGACCGTGACGTGCTTCTCGACATTCTCAACGAGTGCGAGGGTGAGGATGCTATCCGCGAGGCAATTCTCCGCCGTCGTGACGAGCTCATTCCCAAGAGCATCACCCGTAAGGATATACTTTCTTCCATTAACTATCTCGTATGCCTTTACAGCGACGTTGGTACCAAGGATGATATCGACCACCTCGGTAACCGCCGTCTCCGTTCCGTCGGAGAGCTTCTCCAGAACCAGATGCGTATCGGCTTTATGAGAATGGATAAGATCGTCAAGGAGCGTATGACCATTCAGGATATTGAATCGGTTACTCCGCAGGCGCTTATCAACATCAGACCCGTTGTTTCCGCGATAAAGGACTTCTTCGGTTCATCTCCCTTGTCGCAGTTTATGGACCAGGGTAACCCCCTTGGTGAGCTTACACATAAGAGACGTCTTTCCGCACTCGGTCCCGGCGGTCTTTCGCGTGACCGTGCGTCCTTCGAGGTGCGAGACGTTCACTATACACAGTACGGCAGAATGTGTCCTATCGAGACACCTGAAGGACCTAACATCGGTCTTATCTCCTACCTCTCCACCTTTGCCCGTATCAGCCCCTTCGGCTTTATCGAGGCTCCCTACCGCAAGGTAGACAAGGAGACCGGAGTGGTTACCGACGAGGTACACTATCTTACCGCTGACGAGGAGGATGAATTTATCATCGCTCCCGCAAACGAGCCCCTCGACGCTAACGGTCGCTTCGCAAACAAGAAGATTACCGCGCGTCAGAGAGAGGAAATCGTTGTTGTTGACGCTACTGATATCGACTATATGGACGTATCGCCTAAGATGGTCGTATCCGTTGCAACCGCCTTCATCCCCTTCCTTGAAAACGATGACAACTCCCGAGCACTCATGGGATCAAACATGCAGAAGCAGGCTGTTCCCTTGATGGTCAACGAGTCTCCCATCGTAGGTACGGGTATGGAGTACAAGGCTGCGGTTGACTCGGGCGTTACCGTTCTCTGTAAGAGAGCAGGTATCGTTGAGAGCGTTTCCGCAGACGAGATAGTTATCCGCAACGACGAGGGTGTTCTCGACACCTATCCTCTTATCAAGTTCAAGCGTACCAACCAGGGTACCTGTAACAATCAGCGCCCCATCGTTTCCCGCGGTGAGAGAATTGAGGTCGGTGAGGTTATTGCCGACGGTCTCGCTACCAAGAACGGTGAGGTATCCCTCGGTAAGAACGCCCTTATCGGCTTCGTTACCTGGGAGGGCTACAACTACGAGGACGCAGTTCTCATCAACGAGCGTCTCGTAAGAGATGACGTATACACCTCTATTCATATAGAAGAATACTCGCACGAGGCGAGAGATACCAAGCTCGGTCCCGAGGAAATTACCCGAGAGCTTCCTTCGGTAGGTCCCGAGGCACTCAAGGACCTTGATGCAGACGGTATCGTAAGAGTCGGTGCAGAGGTTCATTCGGGAGATATTCTCGTCGGTAAGGTTACACCCAAGGGCGAAACAGAGCTTACCGCAGAGGAGAGACTTCTCCGCGCTATCTTCGGTGAGAAGGCACGCGAGGTGCGTGACACCTCTCTCAAGCTTCCTCACGGTGAAAGCGGTATAATCGTAGACGTCAAGGTCTACACCCGCGACAACCAGGACGAGCTTCCTCCCGGAGTTAACAAGGTTGTAAAGGTATACGTTGCGCAGAAGAGAAAGATTTCCGTCGGAGATAAAATGGCAGGTAGACACGGTAACAAGGGTGTCGTTTCCCGCATACTTCCCTCCGAGGATATGCCCTTCCTTCCCGACGGTACCCCCCTCGATATCGTACTCAACCCCCTCGGCGTTCCTTCCCGAATGAACATCGGTCAGGTGCTCGAGGTACACCTCGGAATCGCAGCGCGCAAGCTCGGCTTCAAGGTTATGACTCCCGTATTCGACGGAGCAAAAGAGGAAAATATCGCAGAGCTTCAGAGACTTGCTCAGCTCGACCGTGACGTTATGCCGGGCGAGAACGTTGACAGCAAGAACATTTATGAGGAAATATTCGACGATAACGGCAACCGTGAGCTTCGCCGTATTACCGACGAGGAGCGTCAGGACAAGGATTACCTTGCAAGCCTCGCTGAAGAGGGCAGATTCAAGGTAATTGACGGTAAGACCGTGCTTTATGACGGACGTACGGGTCAGCCCTTTGACAACCCCGTAACCGTTGGTATTATGTACTTCTTGAAGCTTCACCATCTCGTTGACGATAAGATTCACGCCCGTTCAACAGGTCCTTACTCTCTCGTTACTCAGCAGCCTCTCGGCGGTAAAGCGCAGTTCGGCGGACAGAGATTCGGTGAGATGGAGGTTTGGGCACTCGAGGCGTACGGCGCAGCTTATACGCTTCAGGAAATCCTTACCGTTAAGTCCGACGATACCGTTGGACGTGTTAACGCATTCGAGGCTATCGTCAAGGGTCAGAATATTCCTACCCCCGGTATCCCCGAGTCCTTCAAGGTTCTCGTTAAGGAGCTTCAGTCCCTCGGTCTTGACATTCGTGCTCTTGACCATCAGGACCGTGAAATAGACCTCCACGAGATTGCCGAGGAGGAAACCGCAAAGATCCGTGCCGTTAAGGACAATATCGATCCCGAGCTTATCGGAACCGTTGAGAACGATATGGAGGATCCTCTGTACGATGACGAGTACAACGATGCAGGCGATTACTCAAGCTCCGACGAATCCGACGAAGACTATGATGATTTTAATTAAAGGAGGAGAAAACGATGGATAATACAGAGTTTGCCAAAATTAAAATAGGTCTTGCTTCTCCTGAAACTATACTTTCCTGGTCGTACGGCGAGGTTACCAAGCCCGAGACCATCAACTACCGTACCTTAAAGCCCGAGCGCGACGGTCTTTTCTGCGAGAAGATCTTTGGTCCCACGAAGGACTGGGAGTGCTATTGCGGAAAGTACAAGAAGGTAAGATATCTCGGTAAGGTATGTGAGAAGTGTGAGGTTGAAATCACAACCAAGAAGGTACGCCGTGAGAGAATGGGTCATATCACTCTTGCCGCACCCGTTTCACACATCTGGTATTTCAGAGCAATTCCTTCAAGAATGGGTCTCCTTCTTGATATATCTCCCAAGCAGCTTGAAAAGGTTCTTTACTTTGCTCAGTACATCGTTGTCGATCCCGGTAACTCGGGCTTTGACAAGCAGCAGGTCATCTCCGAAATGGAGTACCGCGAGGCAAAGGAAAAGATGTGCAAGTTCGATGCAGGTATGGGCGCTGAATATATTCAGAAGCTCCTTGCAGAAATGGACCTTGAGCAGATTTCCAAGGACCTCAAGCTTGAGCTTGCAACCGCTTCGGGTCAGAAGAGAGCAAGAATAGTTAAGCGTCTTGAGGTGGTAGAATCCTTCCGCCTTTCAGGAAACCGTCCCGAGTGGATGATTCTTAACGTTCTTCCCGTAATTCCTCCCGAAATCAGACCGATGGTACAGCTCGACGGCGGACGCTTTGCGACCTCCGACCTCAACGACCTTTACCGTCGTGTTATCAACCGTAACAACCGTCTTAAGAAGCTTCTTGAGATGCGTGCGCCCGAAATCATTATAAAGAATGAAAAGCGTATGCTTCAGGAGGCGGTAGACGCACTCATTGATAACGGACGCCGCGGACGTCCCGTAACGGGTCCCAACAACCGTGCCCTCAAGTCTCTTTCCGAGATGCTCAGAGGTAAGCAGGGACGCTTCCGTCAGAATCTTCTCGGTAAGCGTGTTGACTACTCAGGCCGTTCGGTTATCGTCGTAGGACCCGAAATGAAGATTTACCAGTGCGGTCTTCCCAAGGAAATGGCACTTGAGCTCTTCAAGCCCTTCGTAATGAAGAGGCTCGTTGAGACGGGTAAATCCACCAACATTAAGGATGCAAAGAAGAAGGTTGAGCATCAGATGACAGAGGTCTGGGACGCACTCGAGGTAGTAATCCGCGAGCATCCCGTACTTCTCAACCGAGCTCCTACCCTTCACCGTCTGTCTATTCAGGCGTTCGAGCCCATCCTCGTTGAAGGACGTGCAATCAAGCTCCATCCCCTCGTATGCTCGGCGTTCAACGCTGACTTCGACGGTGACCAGATGCCTGTTCACGTACCCCTTTCCAGCGAGGCTCAGGCAGAGGCGCGCTTCCTTATGCTTTCTGCAAACAACCTCTTGAAGCCCGCAAACGGCCGTGCCGTAACCGTTCCTACTCAGGATATGGTACTCGGCTCCTACTACCTTACCTATGAAAAGGAAGGCGAGAAGGGTGAGGGTAACGTTTACCGTGACTTCGACGAGGCTAATATGGCGTACGAGAACGGATATCTCGGTCTCCACGCAAGAATTAAGATAAGAGATACCCGTGAGTTCAACGGTCAGAAGGTAACAGGCCTTGTTGACTGTACCCTCGGACGCTTTATCTTCAACAGTGTAATTCCTCAGAACCTCCACTTCGTTGAGAGAGTCGTACCCGAGGATGCACTCGTTCTCGAGGTTAACCACGTAGTTAAGAAGGACGACCTCGGAAACATTATCGACGCTTCTATCAAATACTGCGGAATCGCAACCACAGCAAAGCTTCTTGACGATATCAAGACTATGGGCTTTAAGTACTCCACCAAGGGTGCTATCACCATTTCCGTCTCCGATATGACCGTTCCTCCCGCAAAGAAGGACATTCTTCAGGAGGCAGACGCAAAGGTTGACCACATCACCGAGCTTTACCGTCAGGGTCTTACCACCGACGAGGGCAGACGTGAAGCAGTTATCAAGACATGGGAGGTTGCAACCAACGACGTTGCTAAGGCTCTTCAGTCAAACCTTGATAAGTTCAACCCCATCTTTATGATGGCGGACTCAGGAGCTCGAGGCTCTATCAAGCAGATCAGACAGCTTGCAGGTATGCGAGGACTTATGGCTACCGCATCAGGTAGAACCCTTGAAATACCGATTAAGGCTAACTTCCGTGAAGGTCTTACCATACTTGAGTACTTCACCGCTGCAAGAGGTGCCCGTAAGGGTCTTGCGGATACCGCGCTCAGAACCGCTGACTCGGGTTACCTTACCCGTCGTCTCGTTGACGTTGCTCAGGAGGTTATCATCCGTGACGTTGACTGCGGTGACACAAGAGGCGCTTGGATTACCGAGATTCGTGAAGGCAACGAGCTTATTGAGCCCTTGCACGTAAGAATCGTAGGCAGATATATCATCGGCGACTTCGTTGATTCCACGACGGGTGAGCTTATTGCCCGTGACGGTGACCTTATCAGCGAGGAGCAGTCTATTGCAATCGAAAAGGCTGTTGCTAAGCTCAGCGACGAGGAAAAGGCGGAGTTCAAGGGTATCCACATCCGCTCCATCCTCAACTGTCGCGCAAAGCACGGCGTATGTGCACACTGCTACGGTGCCGACATGGCGTCGGGTAACCCCGTTAATATCGGTGAAGCGGTTGGTATTCTTGCCGCTCAGTCCATCGGTGAGCCCGGTACACAGCTTACCATGAGAACCTTCCATACGGGTGGTATCGCAGGTGGAGATATTACGCAGGGTCTTCCCCGAGTTGAAGAGCTCTTCGAGGCTCGCCGTCCCAAGAAGACCGCTATCATTGCGGAAATTGACGGACGTATCATAATAGACAATACCAAGAAGAACAGACTTATCATCAAGAACGACTTGACAGGCGAGGAGAAATCCTATCCCGTTGCAATGTCCGCGCGTATTCTTGCCGAGGATGGCGATTACGTTATCCACGGTCAGAGACTTACCGAGGGTACTCTTTGTCCCGCGGATATTGCTCGCGTGCAGGGACTTGATGAGGTTTACAGCTATATCATCCGCGAGGTACAGAAGGTTTACTGTCTCCAGAGCGTTGATATCAGCGATAAGCATATTGAGGTTATTGCGCGTCAGATGACCCGCAAGGCAAGAATTGAGAACGCAGGCGATTCTGACCTTCTCGTAGGCTCACTTACCGACGTCGGTGAGATTGAGACTGCAAACGAGATGATTCAGGCAAGAATCGACGCAGGTGAGGTTGGACTTCAGCTCGTTGAGTATACTCCCGTTCTTCAGGGTATTACCAAGGCATCACTCTCAACCGAATCCTTCCTTTCGGCAGCATCCTTCCAGGAGACCACCAAGGTTCTCACCGAGGCTGCAATCAAGGGTAAGGTCGATCCTCTTCTCGGTCTCAAGGAGAACGTTATCATCGGTAAGCTCATTCCCGCAGGTACAGGTCTGTCCATTTACCGCGATATCGAGGTATCCAAGAAGGAAAATACCGACGCGGCTGAGTAAAAAGCTACAAAGCGGTATGAGAAGATGATGACATTTTGTGCAAAGTGACGATTTTTTACAAGATTTATTATTTTTATTGACATAAAAAAGTAAATCGGGTAAAATATATAAGTAAATCTATGCACAAAAGTGCCGATTTTCTTAAAACGTTAGAACTATTCCGCCTGCGAAGAGAACCTTCGCAGGCTGGAGTGTGTCTATAAATAAGTTAAGAAGGAGGAATACTATGCCAACATTTAACCAGCTGGTTAGACATGGACGTACACAGGTTACCTACAAGTCAAAGTCTCCCGCTCTTCAGCAGGGCGTTAACACCTTGAAGCAGGTTTCTACCAACGTTCCGTCTCCCCAGAAGCGCGGTGTTTGCACGAAGGTTACGATCAAGACCCCTAAGAAGCCTAACTCTGCTCAGCGTAAGATTGCAAGAGTACGTCTTACCAACGGCTACGAGGTTACCGCTTACATTCCCGGTATTGGTCACAACATCCAGGAGCACTCTGTTGTTATGATCAGAGGCGGAAGAGTTAAGGACCTTCCCGGTGTACGTTATCACATCATCCGTGGAACTCTCGATACTCAGGGCGTTGCAAACAGAAATCAGTCCCGCTCCAAGTACGGAGCAAAGAAGGCAAAGGCTAAGAAATAATTTAGCTTGTCTTGACTTTAGCACGAACACAAAAACAGCTTGTGCTTGAAAAACAGATTGATAATAAAGGTTTAACCTATTATATATACATGAAGTTTGATCAAGCACTTACGGGGCAGACAGCCTGCTCCGAGTACCGCTGATATCATTTTATGAAGGAGGGAAGTTCAGTGCCACGTAGAGGTCAAATTTCTAAGAGAGACGTATTGCCGGATCCTATCTACCGTTCCAAGCTCGTTACAAAGCTTGTTAACAACATTATGCTCGACGGTAAGAAGGGTGTTGCTCAGGCAATCGTATACGATGCTTTCGAGCTTGTTGAACAGAAGACTGGCGAGAATGCACTCGAATCATTCCAGAAGGCGCTTGAGAACATTATGCCTACCCTTGAGGTTAAGGCACGCCGTGTAGGTGGTTCAACTTATCAGGTACCTATGGAGGTAAGACCCGAAAGACGTCAGACACTCGGTCTCAGATGGCTCATCACTTATTCAAGAGCAAGAGGCGAGAGAACAATGGCTGAAAGACTTGCGGGTGAAATTGTGGACGCTATTAACAACACCGGAAGTGCTGTTAAGAAGAAGGAAGACACACACAAGATGGCAGAAGCCAACAAGGCATTCTCCCATTTCAAGTGGTAATTCTCCTGAGAATAACTGCTTAATTGAGAAAAAATACTTGAAAGGAGATAAAAAATGCCAAGAGATTGTTCATTACAGAAGACAAGAAATATCGGTATTATGGCGCACATTGACGCAGGTAAGACTACGACCACAGAGCGTATTCTTTTCTATACCGGTAAGACTCATAAAATGGGCGAGACTCACGAGGGTGCTGCGACCATGGACTGGATGGAGCAGGAGCAGGAGCGTGGTATTACCATCACTTCCGCTGCTACCACTTGCTACTGGGCGCACAGTGAGTTCCAGACCGATGCTAAGTCGGTTGAAGCTAATAAGCACCGTATCAACATTATCGACACCCCCGGTCACGTTGACTTCACCGTAGAGGTTGAACGTTCACTCAGAGTACTTGACGGTTCCGTTACTGTATTCTGTGCTAAGGGAGGCGTTGAGCCCCAGTCTGAGACCGTATGGCGTCAGGCTGACAAGTATAAGGTTCCCCGTATGGCATACGTTAACAAGATGGACATTATGGGTGCAAACTTCTACCGCGTTGTAGGAATGATGCACGACCGTCTTAAGTGTAATGCCGTTCCGATTCAGCTTCCTATCGGTGCTGAGGCGGAATTCAAGGGTATTATCGACCTTATGAAGATGAAGGCTTATATCTATACCAACGATATGGGTACAGATATCCTCGAGGAAGAAATTCCCGCAGATATGAAGGATAAGGCTCAGGAGTATCATGACAACATGATTGAAGCAATTGCTTCCACAGACGACGAGCTTATGATGAAGTATCTCGAGGGTGAAGAGCTTACCGTTCCCGAGCTTAAGAAGGCTCTCAGACAGGCTACTATTGATAATGCAATCGTTCCCGTTGTCTGCGGTACCTCCTATAAGAACAAGGGTGTACAGAAGCTCCTCGACGCCGTTATCGACTATATGCCTTCTCCTCTCGACATCCCTCATATCCAGGGTGTTGACCAGATTACCGGTGAGGAGTCAGAGAGAATCACATCCGACGACGAGCCCTTCGCAGCTCTCGCATTCAAGATTGCAACCGACCCCTTTGTTGGACGTCTTTGCTTTATCCGTGTTTACTCGGGTACACTTCAGGCAGGCTCCACCGTTTACAATGCTACCAAGCAGAGCAAGGAGCGTCTTGGACGTATCGTGCAGATGCACGCTAACCACCGTGAAGATATCGAAATGCTTTATGCGGGCGATATTGCGGCAGTTGTTGGTGTTAAGAATACAACAACGGGTGACACACTTTGTGACGAAGAACATCCTATTATTCTTGAATCTATGGAGTTCCCTGAGCCCGTTATCCGTGTTGCTATCGAGCCTAAGACCAAGGCAGGTCAGGAAAAGATGGGTATCGCTCTTCAGAAGCTTGCTGAAGAAGACCCCACCTTCCGTTGCTATACTGATGAAGAAACAGGTCAGACCATTATCGCCGGTATGGGTGAGCTTCATCTTGAAATCATCGTTGACAGAATGTTGAGAGAATTCAGAGTTGAAGCTAATGTTGGTAAGCCTCAGGTTGCTTACAGAGAAACAATTACTCAGGCTGCAACTGTTGATACCAAGTATTCACGTCAGTCAGGCGGTCACGGTCA
>JAFSID010000060.1 GCA_017439965.1 Clostridia bacterium
GAGCCAAAAACATATGATTTATTCGAGAAAACTCATTTTTGAGTTTTTACCTTAATATTTATCTGTATTTGTTTTGATATACAGTCTCATTTGCTTATGCTTTCTTGTTTTTGGCGGTCTGGACTTTTTTTACATCTCCTTTTTGCAATAATTTATTTGCAAAACATAATGCAATACCTATTCGCAATTGAGGTGCGGCTTTACTTAAACGAGACAAAGGTGCAATTTCATCCGTCGCAGGCGAATTTAATTTTCTATGATACAGCACGAATATAATTCGTTCAGTACAAGAAATGCTAACGCAAATACTTCCGTATTTCAAGTGAGCAATGACGACCAACACACGCAATCAAGAACAAATCCCGTCACGTTATCCGGTCTGTCGTATCGGTAAAGCACGGTCTCATCCGACTCAAGATTTTTTATATATATCCCCTCAACCGCCTTATCCCATCCGCTGTCACCGAAGGAACCGTCATAATCGGGGCTTCGGTACATCATATATTTCAAATCGAGCGAAAGGACTACGTCCTCTGCATAATCCTCCAAAAACACAAGTCTATCCTTTTCCATATCGTAAAGATACACGCATTGATACAAATAGCTGTCAAGCGCCCTTGAATATGCAAGCAGAAGATAACGTTCATCAATTACCGCCCTCGGATAATACCCCTCAAGCAAATTGCCGTTTCCGTCCACCTTGCGCTCAAGCTCTATTTCATACAGAAGCTGACAGTATTTTACCGAATAGATGCGATAGGTCACGTATGACGGATTCTTTCCGTCAGAGCTGTAAATACGCAAAGCGTCACGGTCGGTGATATTGTACTTCTCCCATTCCTCAAACGGCGTGATATACTCAAGCCCGCCATCCCTCTCAAGCGTGTAATATCCGCCGGGAGTATCCGACGGATAGAGAGATACCCTCGTCTCCTTTACCTCGCCGCTCTCGGTAAGTATATCGTACTCGGTATGCCACCCCTCGTCATTTACCGCAAAGCGCGTCCGTCCAAGCATATCGTCCTCGGGGTAAATATAGGTTATCTTGCTTTCAAAGAGGTATTCCGCAAGAGCATCGTTTTCAAGCACCGATTTTCCCTGCCACTCAATATCGAGGCGAGGATACGAGACGAGATATTTTTCGTTAAACTCTCTCCAAACGGCATGCCCTTGTTCAAGGCTGTAAATACCCTCACCCAAAACGGCAAAGGCGTCAATATTATCGTGCCTTGAATATCGCTCGGTGGCATAACACACCATCGGGTAATACTCTCCCCACTCAAACGTCTCAAGGTCAACAAGCGGATCGGGGGTATATTTTCGGGCGATATTCTCCGTGGGCAGAGGAATACTATGCTTTTCATAAGAGCCTGTCTCCGCCTTAAAAAATTTATAGCCGAAGCCCTCGTTCTCGGAGTTTTCAAGTCTCCAGCCAAGCGGGGTTTTCTGCATAACGAAGACAATGTTCTCCTCTACCTCGTCACGCAAGAGGCGGGAAACCGTCAGTACGATAACACTCTCATACTGATATACGGTTTTTACAGTATTGTAAAGATAGGTAAAATCACGTCCGTGACCCGAATTGTGATAATATATTTTCCCGTCACGCTCTATATATCTGCAATCGTCATTACCCGAGCCTATCTCATTTTCAAAGAGTCTGGTTGCCGCATTTTTCGTGTAAGCACCATACGCCATTTGCCATATATCCTCAAGCCCCTTGACCTCTGCCGAAGCAAGCGGATAATAATCGTTTTTCCCCTCAACAAAGGAGACCTCACTCTTCGACCAGAACGGAGAATTTCTTATATTCTCATAAATATGCACCGCTCTCTGCATAAGGGGCTCAAAAATACGCCGCACCTCATCCTCGGTGTACTCGTCGGACAGGGGAGATGAGTGAACAAAATCCTCAAGATACAGATAACCGTTCCCACGGCGTATTATATTCATCTCCTCATAAGGCTGAATATCACGCCCGTACTCGCTCTCCTGCGGCGTGGTATCAAAGCGCCAATCCTTACCGTTGCTCTTTAAGGAAAGCATAAGAGAGGTAAAGCCGTAATCCGCCTCCAAAAGCACGCTGCCACAGTCAGCCTCAAGTATGCTCACACCTTCGAGATAGCCGTCAAAGAAATACGCAGACTCAATTCTGCCTCTCTCATAAAGAGCACCGCCGTATTCAAGGTATTCAGGTCCGTTCTTAACGGCGGAGTCCAAAATACGCCCTGCACATTCCTCAGTGTAATACCCGAGAAGGCGCGAACGCAGGTCGTCAAGCGATTTGACTCCCTCCTCAACGATTCTGTAATACGGCTTTCCGTCCAACTCCGTGGGAGACATTTCGGTCTCGTACCGTCCGCAGAGCACCTGCTGACACACCTCGTACGCAGACGGGAGATAGGCGCGGACAAGCTCCTTGGCGGAATTTTTGTCAAGAGGCTTTATTCCCTTATCCACCGTCTCGCCTCTCGTCAGCGTAAACACGGCAAACTCACTGTCAATCGGAAGCACGAAGGCGTCCTCGCACATATATCTGACCCAAAAGCCCTTATTGTCGGGCGGATATCTCAAGTCATCGTAGGCAATGCAGGGAGAAAGGAGCGTTTTGCCGTCGCTGTCGATAATACCGACACGACCGTCACGGGTCACAAGGGCAAGACCGTTGTAAAAGAAGCCTATCGAATCGAATTTTTCACTGAGCGCTCTGCCACCCGTTGTAAATAGCTGTTGCTCATAGGCATTTGGCTCACCCGTCTGCACGATTTCAAGCCCCTCGGGATAGGTGGATATCACAGCCGAATCACTTACGACGTTATCGGTATAGTGATTGAAATTGACGATAGTACCCGTCTTATCCACAAGAAAGCATTTGTTCGCTCCCTTACCGAGAATAACCTCAAAGCCAACAAGACCGTTTTCAAAGGCGTATCTTTTACGGTAGCTCATAGTTGAATCTGTGGGTATTCCCGTAAAATACGGTCCGTTAAGAGTCACCCTTTCGCCGTCGTACACGAAATCCGTCGGAAGAGTCTGCTCTCTTGAGGCAAGCGTCACGGTCTCCGAGTCGGATTCGTGCGCCCAATCAATCTGTATTTTCTCCTCCGTCAACGGCTCCTCGCGTTTAACGGCGAAAAACACCCCCAAAAGCGCGAGACATACAAGTATTGAAAATATAAGCTTTTTCATTCCAACACCTCCCGAAGCGCCGAGCGACTTACCCAGCTTATAACGTCGTAGCCTTCGATAAATTCTTCATTTTTAAATTCGTAAAGCACGGTTTCACCCGTGTCAAGCCGTCTTACGTATATCCCGGGAGCAACGCCGTAATCCTCACGGACGGTGTTGTTAACGCCGTAATGCTCGTAATTCACACCGCCCCACGCAATATATTTACCGTCGGGAGACAAAAGAGGCTCATAATTGTAATCAAGAAGCTTGGTCCTCTCTCCCGTTTCAATATCGTACTTGTAGGTTACACGCTCAAAGTCCGGACTGCCCGAGGGAGCTACGGCAAAGCTTACTATAAGATATCTGCCGTCCACAAGCTGATTAATTTCAATTCGGTTACTGAAATCACGCTCAAAATCAACCTTCACCTCTAAAAGCATACGCTTCTCGGAAAGTGAATAAAAATAATAGCTCCATTTCGTACCGAAGGTCTGATAGACCAATATATCGGTATCGGTATGAATATCGGTCTGGCGCTCGGATAAAAACGGGGTCTTGTATTCAAAGTCACTCGGAGGAGTGTAGGAGGCGTTTCTGTAATTAAAAAGACCTCCGTCCTGATAATCCGTGACGTGCTGATAGGTATAATGGCTGACAGACCTACCGTTTTCAAATATTTCATACTCACCGTTCCACAAATCGTAATCCGCAACTCCGTCATTTGTGCGGATATCCGTCTCGGTAAGCCTGAAAACTCCCACCGTATCAACGTCCTCCGAAATATACACCACTCTGCTCTCACTCGCAAAGCGCTTCAACGCCTCGCTTTCGGAAAGCCTGCGATAACCGATTATCTTATCTCCGTCGACCTCCGTCTTAGTGAGATATTTTTCGTTAAGCTCTTCCCAAAGCCCGTGAGACTCCTCGTCGGTGGCTTCTCCGAGAATTGCATATTCGTAAAGAGGTGTCCCGTTTTCTCCGTAACAGTCAACACAATACCGTACAAACGGCAGATAATCACCGAAGTCAAACTCGCTCGGAGGAGTTAAGACGGGAGGCGTGTATCGGCTGTCCCGAGCATCCTCGGGAAGCGTTATAACGAGAGTACGCGTATTCTCATCCCTTTCGGGAAGTAAGCCCGAGTCCTCCACGGGCTTTACCTCATCGGGCTTACAAGCGGAAAGAAGCGTAAGCACAACGAAGAAAGCAAGCAAAAATCTTTTCATAAGCCCTCCTTATTTATATATAGTCCTTCAAAGCCGAGTCCTCACAAAGAAGAGCCTTGTTCACAAAAAGCTCCTCACCGCACACCTTGAAGGAGGTAAGAGTCCCAACCGTCTCACCCGACTCAAGAGAGGTCAGCGGACAGGCAATGCTCTTCACAGCCTTGCCCTCTCTCACAAGCTCGACACGAAGCTCGTCAGAGGTGAGAGTGTATATAAAGGTATTCTCCGAAAGCCCTTCAAGAGCGCCTCTCACGGCACGGGCATCGGCAAAAAGCCGAGACAGACCGAGGGAGAGGTCAACGAAGAGAGCACCCAGCACGAAGCCGACAATGAGCGGACTTGCGTCAAGAAGCAAAAACACCGCCGTCATCAAGCCCCACACGAAAAACGAGGGCAAGGTCACCTTGTAAAGCCTTCCTATGCGTCGTCTTTTTACTCTGTCAAGCTCATCTGCCGAGAGAGTCATTTCATATCTTTCGAGTGACTCCTCTACCCTCTCCTCCGCAAGCTCGTCAAGAGTCGTGCCAAAAATCTCACGCAATCTCAACAAATTATCTATGGTCGGAAGGGTCTGTCCCTTTTCCCAGAGACTGACGGTCTGTCGGCTCAAATGAAGCCTTACGCCAAGCTCCTCCTGAGAAAGCCCCTTCTTTTTTCTGTAATACTGTATTCTCTCGCCTATCAATTGCATATCCTCCGTCTTTTCTTACCCTCATTGTACTACAAGGGCATAAAAAAAGCAAGCACCGTATAATTGACTTATGTCAAGTGGTGCTTGCATTTTCTGTTTTATCCCTATTTTATAGGCACTTTACGGCTTCTGCCAATTATCACCTATCGTATATCCAGCGGTATTTTTCAAGGTCTACCCTATTTCCGACAACCTCGATGCCCTCAGCCTCAAGGCGTCTTTTCTGCACGTCAATGCCTCCGAAAACGTATGCCTCGGCAAGATATCCTTGGGAATTTACCACCTTATAGCAGGGGTACTTATCACCGTCGGTGTTTTCGTGAAGCATATTCCCGACGTAGCGGGCAAGATAGCGGTTGCCGAGATATTCGGCAATCTGTTTATAAGTTACAACCTTACCCTTCGGCACAAGAGTGAGATAATAAAATATTTTTTCACGCATCACATTTCAACCCTATTGTTATGAAGAAGGTCGAGCCCCTCCTTGTACAAGTGGGACACGTCGGAGTAGCAGAGACACTGCGGTGCGGTAACTCCGTTTTCGTTATTTTTAAATTCAATTATAGTAACGCCCGTATGAGTATAGGCGAAGCTTGCCCACATCATATGAAGAGGTATTCTGAAAAGGGTTGACATCCAGGCACGC
Organism: Clostridia bacterium; assembly: GCA_017439965.1. GTDB lineage: Bacteria > Bacillota > Clostridia > Oscillospirales > SIG627 > RGIG6353. The sequence goes on from JAFSID010000060.1 coordinate 5,735, forward strand.
GCCATTGCGGCGTGACAAAAGAGCGCAACCTTTTCTTCGTTGGGATAAAGTATTCTGTAAATACCGTTTTCCTCACGGTAGCCGAGTCTCTCGAGAAACTCACGGCCGTTTTCCTCAATAAACGCAGTAGCCTCCTTCATACCCGACTCGTTGATGCCCTGACACTCAAAGGCGTGGTCATAATCGAGGTCGATATAACCGTTTTCACGGTAGTAGGTATTCTGTACGTTGGTGATAGACTTTCTCACTCCGTCGGGAAAGGGAGTGCGAAGCTGGTCGGGGATGATTTCGTGAGCCCATTCCTCAATGTTCATTTCAAGACCCAAAAGTCTACAGGATGGCTCGGCAGTCTGTTTTGCCCTCCCCATAGGAGAGGAAAAAATTCTGTCGATTTTCGAGTCTCTTATCCTTTTTGCAACAGCCTCAGCCTGAAGGTGTCCACGCTCGGTAAGGCAATCGTTTTTATAATCGGGGTCTCCGTGTCTTACTATGTATAAAAGCATTAATCCTCAAAGCTCCTTATAATCTCGTTCAGCGCATCCTCGTCGGTAAGCTCAGAGGTCTGTATTCCCTTTTCCTCAAGCACCGTGACGAGCGTCGGGTGAGTGAGAAGAAGCACTCTTGCGGACACTCTGACGCTTGACGTATCAAGGCTTGACATCTTACGAATTTTTGCAAAGCAATAGAAATAAAGCACCAAAACGAGAGCGTAGAGCCCGAGTGTACCCGACAGCGTACCTATATTACAGCAATAATCGTAATAGCCGTGAAGAAGCACGGGAACGAAAAGCGAAAGGCAGAGAAATCTCTTATGCTTTATTCTGTCACCGTCAAAGATGATATTCATCTTCTTAAAGGCGTTTTCGTTTTCGTCCGCCTTTTTATAAATATGCCACCAGCTATAATAATAGCCCATAATAACGCCGAAGAAGGCGTGACCCGGAACAGAGAGAATACCTCTCATAATTGCGTTGAGCCAACCGTTTTCAAGCACGTAAAGAACGTTTTCAAACGCCGCAAAGCCGAGAGATACGAAAACGGCGTATATAATTCCGTCGAAAAGACTGTTGAAGTGAGGGCTTTTGCGGGTGATGAGAAGGAGTACGGCAAGCTTCAAGCCCTCCTCAACGAGAGCAATTCCGAGAAAATTCTGAGTTGCAATATAAAGCTTGTACCCAATATCTCCAAGCACGAATACGCCCGTGCCGTCGTCACGGGCAAAGCCGATAAAGAAGCGCTCGATGAAGTCAAGAAGCCTCACCTCAAGCTCTGCCGCAGGAAAGCATATAATAACTCCTCCGACAAGCAAAAGCGCAAGGAGTCCGAGTGGCTCCTTTTCGGCTTTATCCTTTTTGTAAACGTAAACACAGAGAATGAGCGCAGGAAGAAGCGCGGCGCAGACAAGTAAAATCTCGTTAAGCGTCATACTGCCTCCTTATTTACGCCAAGCGTTACGAAGCTTATCGGCAATATCCTTGTCCGACATATCGGTAACGTTGTCTATTATCTCAATACCCATTGACCTTGCTCGACTGCGGAAGCTTATGGCGAAGTCCGACTCTCTGTCAAGAGTGCTCGTAAAGAGTATACGGCGCGCGTATGCTCCGCCGAAGCGGTCGGCAACCGACTTGAGTTTATACAGCTCCTCTGCATCCACCTTTCCGTTTTTGCAGGAGATAAACACGGGCACGAGACCCTTTACGGCAAGGATGTCTATCTCGTTTTCGGTCTCACCGCGGTTTTCGTCATCCTCTCCGTCCCAATCAACGAAGACTCCGTTAAGCACGGCGTACATAGGCTCACCGTTCTCCTCAAGAGCTCTCATAATCGAGTATATTTTCAGCTCAAGAGCACTGCCCGCCTTTGTAAGACAGCTCTTTATCTGACGGTTTTTATAGGTAAGAGTAATGGTCTCGCCGTCATTCGTGCAGGTAAGAAGTCCTGCGCTCTCAAGGTCGTGTATAAGCCTCTTTAAGTAAACGTATTTTGCCTTAAAGGCAGATAGCTTTTCAATAAGCTTGTCAATGCTCACAACGGTTGTAAGGCTGTTATTCTCCTCGGTCTGCAAAAGCTCTGCAAACGCAAACACTCCGAGCTGAGTATTCCACTCTCTCGGATTTCTGCGGCAAAGCTCCCACATACTGTCAATATCACGCAGAAAATCCCCGTTCATATCCCAACGCGGAGTCGTACCGCTTCTCACGTCGCAGAATACGACGTCACCGCCGTGAATACGGATATTCTCCTCGACCGTAAGTCTCGGAGCCTCCTTGATGGCAACCTCGCCGTTTCCGTCGCAATCGTAAAAGGAGTTGTTGATTACGTTAAAGCGGTGTAGCTGTATCTTCTTTTCGGGAAAACGCTCGCTGACGATACCGATGGCAACCAGCAGAAGATCCTCACCGCCCGTCAGGTCAACGTGAATATCGTCGTAGGTGCTAACCAGTGCCGTAAGCTTTCCGACGATGCTCTGAAGAGAATTTTTATTAACGCTCTCGCACAAAAATTCAACCTCGTGCCCCCTGTCAGCAAGCACTCTCTTATAATGAGGAATACGGCGAAGCACGGGCTTTTTATCACCGCAAAGTATTACAACTCTATCCGGAGCCGTTGCAAGTGACGAGCATATATTAACGACAGCCTCGCTGTCATAAAATTCAATGTAGGTCATTTTAAACCTCCTTAATTTTGCTTATCTTATATAATATAATACTCTAAAATAAGCCAAAAGTCAACAAAACAAGCGGAAAGATTACTCTCTCCGCTGATTTCGTATTTATTTATTGCCCTTGAAATCGGGAATTGCCACGGGCATTCCGCCAAGCTTTATGGACATTTCGGACAAGGGAGATATTGCCATAATTGTCGCGCCGTCGTAAACGTCGATGGGCATAGGCTCGCCCGAGATAACGTGGTTGAAGAAATCACGGTAGCAAAGGAAGTCCATTCCTCCGTGACCTGCCGCCTTATCCTCCTCGGTAAGATTTGCCCAGAGCGGATCGGCATACTGCTCAAAATACTTCTTCTCGTTGTGCTTGAGCTCGTCGGTCACGGTGTGTCCCTCACCGTCGAAGAATATCATTCCTCCGTCCTCCATGCTCATACCCTTAGTGCCTCTTACCGTAAAGCGACGGCTGTAAGGTCTGGGAAGAGTGGTATCGAGAGAGAGCACTATCGTCTCACCGTTTGCGCACTTGATAACTGTCGTCACAACGTCACCCTGAGCAAAGCGCGTGTCAACCATTTCGGGCTTATTGGTCTTTGCCCACTCGTTGATGCCCACGGATTTTGAAGCAAAGGAGGCAAGAGACACGAGTCTGTTGGAGTTGTTGATATCAAGCACCTTCATAATGGGTCCAAGCTCGTGAGAGGGATAATTCTCACGGTTGTAGCTCAGATACTCGTCAAGTCTGTAATGACGGTTTTCACGTCCCCTTGCAACCTCGTCACGAAGGTCGTGACAGTAACCGCCCTCACAGTGAACGATTTCTCCGAAGAGACCCTTCTTTACCATATTGAGTACGGTAAGCTCACGCTCGCCGTAGTTACAGTTTTCACAGAACATATAGGGAGTTTTAGTTCTCTCCCAGGTATTTACAAGTCGGAAGCAGTCCTCAATGCAGTTTGCTCCTCCAACCTCACTGCCAACGGCAACGCCCTGCTCAAGAGCGTAAATAATTATATCTATTCTCGTTCTCCAGGAAGTAGAAATTACGACGCAATCTATCTTGTCACGGGTGATTATTTCCTTATAATCAAGCGTACCGAAGGGCTCGGCGATTCCTCTTCCCTTTGCCTCATCCTGCACTCTCTTGACTCTGTCCTCGTACAAATCGCAGACGGCAACGACGTCTACCATATCCATGCCAAAAAACATTCTGGTAAGTCCGAAGCCTCTTCCTCCGAGACCTACAACACCCAAGCGTAGCTTTTCCATAGCAAAAACCTCTTTTCATAAAGTATCTTCATTTTACCTCATATATTTCCAAAAGTCAACCCAATAAACAAAAAAGGAGATGCAAAAAAGTCCTGACCGCCAAAAAACAAGAAAGCATAAGCAAAGAAAAAACTCAAAAACGAGTTTTCTCAAATGAATTGAATGTTTTTTAGCTCTGAAGCATTTTTCCTATCTCCTGAAAGGGACTGCAAAAACCCGAGCTGAGTTTTTTACAGTCCCTTATGGCAATTATTCCTTGCTTATCTTATAGCCGAGCGCCACGATAAGCTTCAGGGTTTCAAGCGCTGTACGGCGGTCGTACTCCTTCTCGCCGTCCGAAAGCTCGCCGTATGGCACGAGGCACGGCGTTTTCTTTTGAGCGTCGTCTCTCTTTTCACCGTAGCTCCAGCCCTCCGAAATTCTTCCTACCGCCCAGTTTTCGTGAACGTTCTCGGCAATTTTCTCGGTTAGCTCCAAAAGCTCCTCGGGGAGAGTAATCTTACTTGTATCAATCGGTTCGGGTGTGTACATAAAAATTCCTTTCAGTTGGTCTCGGACGGCTTTATAAGACAAATGCAATCCTTGTCGTATAGCTTGAGCTTTGGATCCCGACGCTCGGCAACCTCGTCAAGCATATCCTTTTCCTCGGGATTTGCGTTTCCTCTTTTACATTCAACCAGACAGTCGTGCAAAAGAAGAATTTCGACGTCCTTTTTATCACCGTGCTTAAAGCCTCTCGACCTGAGATACGCGCACCAGCGTCGGTGTTCTATCCACGCAAGCTCCTCGATAAGCTCACTGCCGTCGTCCCGCTCAAAAATATATTCCCTACATTTATCGCGCCATTTTTCCCAGGACTCGTTAAAATCAGACTCATGCTTCTTTTTATAGCAATACGCCGCAACAACCTTATAGATATAATGAACGTGGGCTGCCTTACTCGAATCTGCATTGTAAACGCCCTTCATCATTTTGGCGTTTGCCTTTTTCAACATTTCCTTCGTTCTCTTGCTGTTCTGAAGCATTGATTCGTCGTATTTCTCTCCGACGAGACTTGCGGCAAGACGGTTTTCGTGCTTTATTATCTCTTTGTAATTATACACCGACTTAACGTTGCCGACCGCAATCATTTTCACGTTCCCGTTAATTTTGAACTTGCTTTCGTTAAGTATTTTACAAAGGTGAGAATTATATACGACGTAAGCAACGGTAACCCTCTTGAATTTTCCCGTCAGTCTTTGCTTTGTAGCAATCTCCTTGGCAATAGTCTCGGCTATTCCTATATTTGAAGAATCGGAGCCTGTTGCAACGAAGTAATAATCCGCGTCAAGCAGATTCATTTTATCGTTTTTATCGAAAATATTTTCACACTCAAGCGTCACGATATTATCGCTGTCGGCATCAGCCTTAGCATACCTGAAGGTGAAATAAGGCTCGGCGAGATTGCCCTCCCCTGACGGACGGCTTGAATATATCCGAAGAAGCTCGGAGTCTTTTTTTGCGCTGAGCAGAATATCGGTGTTAATTCGGTTTATCTTAGAGGTTGCATCCTCAACGCTGTCCATTGAAACGAGGTTTATCGAAAGTCTCGTTTCACCAAGCTGCCCGCACCAGTAGGCAGAGGTAAGCATTTCGGTACCGATATAGCCGTTTCCGATTATCGCAACATCGAGAGAGTCTCTGTCCTCTCTTTCAAGAAGAGGCTCAAACAACGGCGCCCCATCGTCGAGAATATCCTGAATCATATTGCTGTAAATTCTCGTTCTGTGTATAAGAGGCATATTGGGAACTACGTCTCCCTCGTCACGTCCGCCGTTTTTCTTGCTCTTATCAAAGTAATCTTCTATTTGACTGCGTATTTTATGCTCGGTCAAGACGTAGGAGTCGCTGTGATAAAATACTCTAACCGTTGCGTTTTTGAGTCTTTGGCAATGGTCACGGAGCTTTGAAAGCATTGTTATGTTGTCGGCGTCATTCTCAACTACCAGCCAGTATTCCTTTCTGCCCCAGCCTGCGTTGAGATATTTAATATCGTTCTTGACGCATATTGCACCTACGTCCCTGGACTTTGTAATAAGCTCGGGATTTATCTCGTCGATTTTTTCGTGATACACGTCGGCGAAAATGATATAGGGCTTAAGAATACGCCTTCTGTACTCATCCGAGGCAAGAATGCTCTTGGCAATCTCAAGGGACGGCTCGTTTAGTTGGCTGAAAATGTGCTTCTTTCTCACAAAGTCGAAGCGTGCGAAAAACAGCCTTATATTCGGGAATATCTCCTTGAGTGCGCTGAGTATTACAGCACCTCCCCAAAGAGGAGAGATAACGTTTAAAAATGTTGAAAAAAACTTGTACGCCAAAACACCGAGCTTGCCCTTGAACAAAAGGCAAAGTAAAAGCCCGCCCGACGACCTGAGAGTCGCTATCATATCATTTCCGTCCTCGGTGTACTTGGTGTAATCCTCGTCCATACTGAAGGTCTGAAGTGCGTGAAGGAAGCTGTTTGCCGACTCCTCCCAAGCGTTAAGGGTATTATTACCGTCGTAAATATTATAAAGTCCCACGGCGTATCTCAACACCCAAACCGATGCAAAAAAGACGGGAAGCATCATAAGCATAAGGTTTTTAGGCTTTTTGCCCTCTTTCCTGATATAACAGTAACGGTAAACCAAAAGTGCTATTGACAGTACGACGACTGTCATCCAGGAGGCATCCGTCAGCCACCACGACCAGCGCAAATAATTATTCATTTCAACGTCTCTTTTCATTTATACTATGTGCAAAAAAGCATTTTATACCACTGTAATTATTATAACAATTATTCCCTCTTCCGTCAACAAAAAAGTGGCGGAATACACTCAAGCAAAGTAAAACGGCAAGGTTGTATTAAATTCAATTCCTTAGTATACAAAAAATAATGTGATTACCGAAGCAATCACATTATTACGGTATTTACTTTTCGTCGGTCTCGAAGATCTCAACCTTGAAATTCTCGACGTCCTTGCCGAGAGCGATGGAAACTGCGTGCTGCTTCTCCGCACATTCACGGCAAATTATCTTATCACCGTCAGAGAATATCTCGCTGATGATGTTAGGCTCATAGCCCGTACCTACGAAAAGCTCGTCGCAGGAATCACAGGTGTGAACGAGCTTGGGGATAAAATAAACCGCAGCGGCAACGATAACGATTAAAAGAATCAACGATATAAGCTTTTTCATAATCTTACCTCTTTCAATAATACAGATTTACAACGGATTTGTCAACAGTCTCCGACGGGATAATCGTAAAGCTTGAAGTCGTAGCTGTTGAGCCCCTTCTCCTTAAGGTCATAGGAAAGCTCGTCAAGAAGGTCAAGCTCGGATGTATCCGCACGAAAGAGCGTGCTCTCGTCAACGCTGCAATGAACGTCAACGACACCTCGGATGCCAAGCTCGTCACACTCTACAAGGCAGGGATGAAGCTTTATATCCATCTGCTTATACGAGCCACACTGCTTTGCGTAGGTATCGTAATCGGAGGAATGACGGAAGCCGTAAACACGGGTAAAGGCATTCCAACGGCGATGCTCAAGCCACGCCATTCTGTGCATAAGGCTTATATGAGCCTTAACCTCCGACTCGTCGGAAAATTCGCAATTGCCGTGAACTATATTCTTGTAGGACTCAAGCGCCTTGTCCCTTGAGGCATTCAGCTCGTCTCCGTCAAGCTCAAATACCGATTCGGTAAATGCGCCGAGAGAAAAGATTTTATATTTGAGGTGCTTGCCTCTGGCAAGGTTTGCCCAGTACTTGTAATCGTCACGGCTTCTGTTCTTATGCCACGTAGCACGGGTTTCCTTACTCTGTATGGACTGATAAAACTCCTCCGCTCTTTGCGAGAGGGATGAGGACGCCTGCATAAACACGTTGTCTATGCTGTATACCTCGTCAAGACTTCCTATCGCACGGGTATAAACGTCACAAGTCTCCGAAACGAAGGAATAACGCTTGGTGCCGTTAAGAGTCTCTGCAAGCTCGGAATCGTACACAACGTAGGCTATAACGGTGCGCTTTCCGTTATTCTGAGCAATATGACGCTCTCCGACGTAGCGTCTCACGGTATCGGCAACCGCAACGTTAACCTCGTCCGAGCCGAGCGCAACAAGGATATAATCCGAGTCTGCAAGGCTTCCCTCCTCGTTTTTCAGAAGGCTTATAAAGTCTGAGGACTTAACGTCGCACTGATGATAGGTCACGGTACAGTAGGGGTCTGCCATATCCCCTTTTGAGTTTATCTTAAGTATCTCGTCCTCCTTGTCGGTAGTACGGAGAATTTCGGGGTTCAGATAGTCTATTCTGCTACGGAAGGTTTTTTCGCTCTCCTGAGACACCACGTTGATATGAAGCCTTGTGTCAAGCATCTGTCCGTACCAGTACGCCGACAGAAACATTTCACGTCCGATACTTCCTGAGCCGAGAACAGTCACCGTCAGGTCAACGGGATTATCCTTGGACTTATTCTTGCTGATTATCGGCTCGTAAAGAGGAATATCCGACAAAAGATTGGTTATAAGATTTTTATAGCTGTTGACGGGTATGAATATCGGAAGCTCCTCATCCGTAAAACCGAGAACGCTTTTAAGCTTGTCAAAGAACTGCCTCTCAACCTGATGATAAGCGTCACCGTCGGTGAACAAATATACCTCAGAGCCCTTAAGGTATTCGCAATTCTGCTTATCCGAAAGCTTCGCAAGGAGCTGAAGATTGCCTATCTCCTCACGGTCGATAAGGAAAAATCTTCTCTCGCCTCGCTTGTTTTTGACGATGTGAGCAATATCGTCGGAAATACATATGGCACCGAGTCTCTTTGCCTCAAGCAAAAGCTCGGAGGATTTTTCGTTTTCATCATCCGTATAGGTGTCGGTAAACACTATCACGGGCTTTTTGAATATCGGATATTTTGCAAAGCATATGCTTTTGGCAAGAGCGAGAGACTCATCGTTAAGCTCGCTGAAGAAATACTTTTCCTTCCAGCAAGCAAGGTAGGAGGCACGAAGCCTGAGCTTTGGAAAGATGCTTGCAAGTATTTCAAAAATGATAGCGCCTCCGACGATGGGAGCAACGAAGTTCAGAAGGGATGCGTAAACACCGTAAACCGTCTGCCATTTGGTGTCGGCACCCAAAAGGTCTCTGAGCATTTCCTTACCGCTGAGTATATAGCCCGTATAATCCTCGTCCATACTGAAGGTCTGAAGAGCGTGGGATATGCTGTTGAATATTTCCTCAAAACGATTGAGAGTATAAGTACCCTCGACCGCCGTGATTATATCATAATATCCAACTGCGTATCTGAGACACCATATCGAGCAGATAAGCGAAAGAGATACGGTCAGCATTTTGTTTATACCCGACCTTCTTTCAGCCTCGGGAGTAAAGAAATAATTCTTCACGAATCTGCCGACGTAATATACGATGGGAGCGATGATAAAGGCAACCGAAAGAATTAACAGCGTGATGATACAATTCATAAGCTTCCTCCTAATTACATAAGACCGTGACGCTTTGCCCATACCTCAAGCGATTGTACACCGCTTGATATATTGTTAAGCGTCTTCATTATCTCACGGAATTTTTCTCTCTCATCATCGGATACGGTGCTGTCGGCAAGTATTCTGTGTATCTCGTCGTTTGCACGGTCAAGAAAATGGAGAGAGGACATAAGGCTTGCGGATATCTCGGCAAGGTTGTCGCTCAGCACTACCTCACCGTCACCCTTTTTCATTGCGCCTATCGGGCATTCGGAGGAGCAGTAATAATAGCAAAGCTCGGGAGCGTTATAAGCCTTTGCCATTGCTACAACGTCGTCGGGATTGGGCGAGGTCATTTTCTTCTTAGGGTCGGTCTGCTCGATCTGTCCGAGCTTTTCCTTTGTTATAAGCAATACCTCGTGAGCGCTTTCGAGAGTTTTCAGCTCCTCGTTTTTCTCTGCAGCTCTGAGTCTTGCCTCCTTGTAAATGTTTTCACTCATAATGTATCTCCTTAAGCGTTTATACTTAATTAATTTCCTGCTTGACGAAATCATTATAACATAACAAAAGCATTTTTGCAACAAAAAGCGACACGCTTTGATAACGTTATTATAACGGTATTCGTTCAAATGAATGTAGTCCAAAAAGCAATTTTGCCTTTTCGACATCCTACGTTCATTATAATACACCAAAGAGTACAATGCGTAAATACGCAAGCTCCGACGATTCGGGGTAAATCGTCAGCATTTTCCGACCCTTGAATTTCTTCCTTATTATATACTCTCCGCACCGCTCACAGCCCTTTTTAAAAAGTCGGAAGACACTGACCTTTTGACCCTGAAAGTCGCGAACGGCTGATTGAAAAACCCCTTGACGTGTGATAGTATTATACCACTCACGAAGGACACCAACACAACAAGGAGAGTATGATGAAAAGTTAACCAAACCGCTGAGGTCATACGACCGAGGCAAAACCGCTACGTTATAAACCCTACACACAAAGGAGATTTTACATGAACTGTAAAAGACTGCTCGCACTTATCCTCACCCTCGCAACCGCACTTTCCGTTATCGTAATCGCAAGCGTTTCGGTTTCAGCCGCAAGCGTTAATACACACGACGTTCTCTTTGACTGGGAGTACTACTACGCCGCTAACCCCGACGTTGCCCGTGCCTTTGGCAAAAACCCCTCGGCACTGAGGAATCACTACAACAACTACGGTAAGCGTGAAGGACGTGCTCCTTCAAGACTCTTTGACCCCAAGGTGTACGTAAATCTGTACCCCGACCTCAAGGCAGCCTTCGGCAGCAACTACACCGCCGCCTACAATCATTTTGTGAGCAACGGTATCCGAGAGGGACGTCAGGGAAGCTCCTACTTCTCTGTCAGCGTTTACAAGTCCAACTACGAGGACTTACGCCGTGCCTTCGGCTCCGATAACCTCCTCTATCTCAAGCACTACCGTGAGTACGGCTTGAGAGAGGGACGTAACGCGACCACCAAGCTTCCCACAGCCTCCACTCTTACCGACGTGACCCGTAGCTTCGCAGGTAAGACGGTAACCCTCAAGTCTGTCGAGAACGGCAGATTTATGGCTGCCGACGGTAACGTCTCAAGCACTCCCGCCTACTGTAACAGAACCTCGGCATCAACCTGGGAGACCTTCACCGTTACGAGCATCACGAGTGACGGATGGGTAGGCTTCAAGGCATACAACGGCAAGTACCTTTCAGCGCTCAACAACGTGACCAACACTCCCGTCAAGGCTACCGCCTCCGGACTTCAGTCCTGGGAATGCTTCCGCATTTACCAGAAAGGCTCTGATTACTACATCAAGGCTCAGGTCAACGGCAAGTACCTCTGCGTGAGAGTCGATACCTCCAACGCTCCCGTTCAGGCTTACGCCTCCAACCCTTCAACCTGGGAGAGATTTGCAATCTCCGTCGTCAATACCAAGACCGAGACCTCCAAGGATACGGGCTGGCAGTGGCCTATGAACGCCTACACCGTGACCCAGACCTTCAACCGTTACAGCAAGGCGCGTAACGATATCGGTAAACGCCCCTGGCACTGCGGTATTGATATGGTTTCCGACGACACCGTCGTACGTGCCGCCGCTGACGGTACGGTCATCTACCGTGGCTATACCTCGGGTAACGGTAACCACGTTATCATTTCCCACACCGTAGACGGCAAGACCGTCAAGACCCTTTACTCACACCTTGCAAGCTTCAAGGGCTGTCCCGCTGTAAACCAGAGTGTTTCAAAGGGCGCGCAGATAGGTGTGATGGGCAACAGCGGTAACTCCACGGGTCCTCACCTTCACTTCGCCGTGTTCACGGGTGGCGGTACCGACCCCTTGGGCTACACTACCTATTCGGGTAGCAGCACCAAGATGTCCGAGGGTAGTGTTACCTTCTATAACCCTGAGCATATAATCAAAACCGGAAAGCTTTCCTAACTCCTTAGCGTAAGCTTTCCACCCCTCCTATTTCTCTGAAGGAAATGACCGAGGCTAATGCCTCGGTCATTTTCCTTTATTTATTAAAGATTTCAACGAATGAATCGTCGGGCTTTGCGTAATCGGTAAAGACGAATACGCAACCGCGATGTTTTTCCGCCGTTTTGATAATATGCTCACGGACGGTATCCGAATCAGGCTTTATCTCACCAAACAGCTCCTCGTCGTATATGTAATCAATCATAGTCCAAGTGCCGCCACAGTCCTCAGGGTCCTTGTGAGCAAAAAACGTCGGCTCGTCAACGCACTCACCGTTTTCAAAAAATAAATTGGTATATCCCTCGTTAGTGTTCATACGCACCGTCATACGCTTGGAGCAAAGCTGAGAATAGGCAATATTGTTGATATTCATATCCTCCTCGGGATTCGGATATGCCGACAAAAGAACCACACTGCAAAACGGCTCACTCCATTCCTCGCACTCGAGGTCGAAAAGCTTCTCGTTACATTCTATCATCACCTTGCCCGTCTCAACGAGCGAAACGCGTATGCGTGTAATTCCAAGTCTTTCAATACGGTTGGAAAAATAATCAATAACGTGACACACACCGTTTGTAACGCCTACCGTTCCCGTTCCGTCAAAGTAAAGCTCGGGACACGCCCTCACCTTGTCCCTTACGGGTATTCTTTTAATAATATTATCCATACAATTAACCTTTCAGCTCTTTTATCAATGCCCTTGCCTTATTCACAAGCGCAGTCTCTCCGCCATTTTCAACGCAATACTCATAATGCTCAATTGCCCTTTCTGTGTCCTGAAGCTTTTCGTAAATTGACCCCAACGAAAAATGAAGGGAGAGCATACCCAAATTATCAAGCCTTTGGTCAAGCCTTCTGAGTAAATAAGCCTCCGCAATCTTGTAATCTCCCATAGCAACGGCACGATCGGACTTCAATATTAAGTCCACCATTGCACGACATCTAAGGTCAAGCTTCTGTCCTTGCAGCTCACAAAAAAGTGTCTCGGCTTCCTCCGTCCTTCCAAGGTCAAACAAGCAGGACACCTTAAGAAGCTTAACGTAATTCTTATGCTTGTCTCCTACAGCCGAAAGCATTTCCTCCACCGTCCCAAGCTCCTTATCTCGCTCGTCGAGAAGCATCTGTGCAACCATAACCAATTGCAAAACGCTGATGCTCGGCTTACAGACAACAAGCTCAGACGCCTTGAGGCTTTCATATTCTCTCAAAAACTGCGCAGGCTTCAGCTCACGTCTCACAAGCTTCATACCCGAAGAGAATATCTTATTTCCTTCGGCATAAAGCTTCATCAAGCCTAGAAAGATACCGTACGGAAACGCAATAACCCCGATTGCAAGTATAAGCTTGTCTTCAGCCCCTATTATTCCCATAAGCCACGACAGTGAAAGACATATACCGCCCAACACAAAAAAGAGCAAAACCACAAGCACCGCCTTAATCAAAGCCTTTTTAGTCAAAAACATAAAATACTCCTTTTATATGATTCCGTATGTTTATTTCTCAAATACAAGCGGGATTTCCAACGCCTTAAGGGTATTACAGCAATCGGCAATGCGGTCGGGACGGTAATCCTCGACACGATGCCCGTCAAAGCCTACCGAAAGCCTCACTCCTGAGCGACGGACGACATCCTGCTGAGCCTCGCTTGACAGAAAACGCTTGACGTATTCGTGCTCGCGATAATTGTGAATACTGTCGTAGGAAACGTTCATTTCCCAAAAGATGCTCATATCCGCCATACGCTTGAAGTAATCAAGCGGATTTTCACCCAATTTCTCAATATGTGCAAAGAGGTCGGTATGAGCAATTCCTGTCTTGTCGCAGCCACACCGCTTGGCAAAGGAAAAAATATCTCCCTCGGTAATACTGTCCTCGCTGTCAAGATTCTCAATCAGACAATAGTCAAAAAATGAAACGTCAGCCCCTTGAGGAAGCATAGCGTTGGGCAGACTCCCCCTCGTATTGATTTCAACACCCGCAAGCACCTTGATTTTATCGGCATATTTGTATTTCAAAAGACTGATATGGTCGTAATACTGAATAAGAGTCCTTCCGTAATCGGAAAAGGTAGCCCCGTCCTCTGCGGCAAAATAAACCTCGGGTCTCCCGTGACC
>JAFSID010000061.1 GCA_017439965.1 Clostridia bacterium
GTCCCCGATACTGAACTTTTGCCTAAAATTGCGGACTTCTTTTGCGTTTCGGTAGATTCTTTGTTTGGACGAAATATTACGGATTACAGCGATCTTCAGTCGGCGTTGATTAAAAAAATATGCGACACTCCACGCAACGAACGCTTTAAACTTGTTTTCAATTATTGTTGGGATATGGAAAGAGCAATGATGCCCCATGGACACAGCATAGAAAAATGCAGTATTGAAGATTATGAAAAAGAAATTGGCACAGATGCACAGCACTATTCTTCAATAATGCAAAACGACGGCTTTACCCGAATGGGAATTGCTAACCGTTCACAATATTTTTTGATAGTTCCCGAACCCCAAAGCACAGACGATGCATATTTTAAGGGAATTGATTATCCCGCTTTTTTTAGAGATTTTTCGGACAAAGATTTTTGGAATGCTTGTGTCTATCTGAATAAGCGTGATTTTCAAAAGGCATTTACACGTGCATTGTTTATAAACAAATTAGGAATCAATGATGAAAAAGCAAAAGAGATATTAAGCAAACTAAAAAAATACAAAATGGTATACTCCACACAAATTGAAAGGGATGATGAAATACAAACGGTGTATCATTTTAATCCTACTCCCTCATTTATCGCTTTGCTGATTTTTGCTCGAGAGATTATTGAAAAGCCTGAAATATTTTCATACTATAACGGAGGTAGAGATACACCATATCTTAAATAATTTTGTATAGTGTATTAGTTGTCTTTAATCAAGTCAGTGCTTGTCAAGAAAAAAGGACAGAGAATGTAAAACACTCTCTGTCCTTTTCCTGTCAGTTCGAGTATACTGCTCTATGGCAGACACCCTTTGCGAGTCTTGTTTTTTTGTGCTTTTAGTGTGAAAGATAGATTTTTTTGTATTGAATCGGTGAAATATTAAGCTTTTTTTTGAAGATTTTAGTAAAATAGCTTGACGAAGAAAAACCTGTATGCAATGCTATTTCGGCAATTGAAAGCTCGTTTTGAAGCAACAGCTTTAGGGCTTCGGTAATTCTGAAATTCATAATGTAAGAAAAGGGAGTTTGCCCGTGCTCCTTCTTAAACACACGGATAAAGGTGTCGTCGCAAAGATTGACGAGTGATGCAAGCTCGCGTATTGTAATCGGCTGTGAATAGTTGTTTCGTATGTATAGCACGGCAGGAGTTGTTCTGAACTTCTTTTTAGCGTCGATATCAACAAATATAAAATTCTCTTCAATAAGCACGCTTGCAAGAAGCATCAACTCTGCTTTTATGCGAAGCTTAAAGGATACGGGTGCGGTCATATACGTTTTATGTAAGTCATCAAAAATACGGGATACCTCCGAGGTCGACTTGCTTGATGAGTTAAAAACGATGTGAGTGTCACGCACTACGTTAAAATCTACTATGTTATCAAGTATTTGGGGGTCGAATATAAATCCTTGAATTTCTGCATCGTCGCACAGTGTTATTACCTCGTGAACCGTATGCGGAGTGCAAAAAGCCAAATCACCCTCGTTTAATATATAAGTGGACGTACCCAAACGTGCTTCGACAGAGCCCTTGATAACCTTGATGATTTCCGCATCCGAATGAAAGTGTGCGGTTACAATGTTTTTGAATTTTCGGGGGTGGGTTGCGCGAACGGGGAAGTTTGCTATAGCATAGCTTACGAATTGATACTCGGCTTTATTCATAAAAAGTCCTCATAAGTCGATATAGTTCTAAAATCTGGCATAATCGACTCTAAATATTAAAAGGTGAGTCTGTATAATCTAATTATAATGACATTATGAATAAATGTCAATAGCTTGAGACAATAAATTCAGCATTATACGGTTAAGCCAAAGAGAATCGAACCCTTGACGGTTTCAGAGGGAATTTTCGTCCCTGACTTCGTTACATTCCCTTGTAATACGCCAAGTATGACTGCGGGAAATGTTCCTTGCCAGGAACAAAAATTCCCATCTGAAACTTCTCTTGAACCGAGGAAAGATGATTTTTGAGGATAAATATTCCTGCGAAGCGAAGGATTACTTTGCGTATTTCAAGCGACAAAGGGATATTTAAACCAAAAAGCGCTTTCCTCGGCGTTAAGTGTTCGGTTCCCTTCGGCTTAAGGTGCTTGCAAAAAAGGGGCTGTAAAAAAACTTGGTTAGAGTTTTTTACAGCCTCTTTTCAGGAGATAGGAAAAAATGCTCCGGAATGGACAAACCGAAGCCCGTCAGCGTACGAGTGTACGGTAGTGGCGAGGTTTGTTCAGAGTCAAATACATATGATTTATTCAAGAAAACTCATTTTTGAGTTTTTACCTTAATATTTATCCGTATTTGTTTTGATAAACAGTCTCATTCGCTTATGCTTTATTGTTTTTGGCGGTCCGGACTTTTTTTACATCTCCGCAAAATTATTTTTTGCCAAGCTCACGGTTCCTTTCATATGCGGAGACAACCGCATCCATAACGGTGGCACGGAAAGCGCCGTCTTCAAGCGCTTCAACTCCGACTATCGTGCTGCCGCCCGGACTGCATACAGCGTCCTTGAGAAGAGCGGGATGCGTTTCCGTTTCGCTCAACAGCTTTGCCGTACCCAGCATTGTCTGTGTAGCAAGAGTCGTGGCATCCGTTCTTGTAAGACCGCATTTAACTCCCGCATCACTCATCGCCTCTATCATAAGACACATAAATGCAGGACCGCAGCCCGATACCGAACAGCCTGCATCAATAAGCTTTTCCGCAAGGTGTACAAGCTTGCCTGTGTTTCCCATAAAATCAAGAAACGTATTGATTTCATTTTCTTCAACTCCGACGGAATCGTAAAGGGTCATACCCTCACCGACGCTGACGGGAAGATTGGGCATTATTCTGATAATGGGATATGCCTCTCCGAGCATCTCACGAAGCGTTGCAATTTCAAGACCTGCCGCCATAGATATAAGCACGAAGCGACCTTGACGAGTCTTGAGAGCGGGGGAGATGGCTTTAAGCATATCCGCCATCATCTGAGGCTTTACACCGAGAAAAATGTAATCACAGCACTCTGCAATACCTTGATTGTCAGAGGCTACCGTGCCGTCCTTTTCGGAAAAGTGTTTAATTCTATTCGCGTTTGCATCCGAAATGTATACGTTTTCTGCATTAACGCGTGTAAGCACCGCCTTCATAATCGCAGAGCCCATATTTCCAACGCCAATAAATCCGATTTTCATAAATTCACCTCGTTTGTCCGTTTCCGCGGATAATATATTTGTAGCAGGTAAGCTCCTCAAGTCCCATAGGACCTCTTGCGTGAAGCTTCTGAGTGGATATTCCCATTTCACAGCCGAGCCCGAATTCACCGCCGTCGGTGAATCTCGTGGAGGCATTGACGTATACTGCGGCACTGTCAACCGTTGAGGTGAAGTATTCCGCACAAGCCGTGTCGGAGGTGATTATTGCCTCCGAGTGATGAGTTGAATGACGGGATATGTGTTCAACCGCACTCTTAACTCCGTCAACGACTCCGACGGCTAAAATATAGTCGAGAAATTCCGTGTCAAAATCCTCGTCGGTAGCCTTCGTACAGCCTATAACGTCGTAAGCCCTTTCGTCGCATCGAAGCTCAACGGGGTTATCTCTTTCGTCAACGAGACGCTTTTTTACAAGCGGTAAAAACTCGTTTGCAATCGCTTCGTCAACGAGCAACACCTCCTCAGCGTTGCACACTGACGGACGGCTGGTTTTTGCATTTTCAATAATGTTGAGAGCCATATCGAAATCTGCGGTTTTCTCAACGTAAATATGACATATTCCCGTGCCCGTTTCAATGCAGGGCACCTTTGCGTTATCAACGCATGCCTGAATAAGTCCCTTGCCACCTCTGGGAATAAGAAGGTCGATGTAGCCGACACCCGTCATAAGCTCGTTTGCCGAGGCTCTCGTTGTGTCCTCGATAAGCTGAATAAGATATTTGGGAAGCCCTGCTTTTTCAAGTCCTCTTTGGAGTGCTGAAACGATAGCGTAAGCCGAGCGGTAAGCCTCCTTGCCTGAGCGTAGAATGACCGTGTTTGACGATTTAAAGGCAAGGCTTGCCGCGTCCGAGGTAACGTTGGGACGGCTTTCGTAGATTATCGCAACAACTCCGAGTGCTACTGCCGTTTTTTCGATAACGATGCCGTTAGGGCGTTCAACCCTCGACAAAACTCTTCCGACGGGGTCGGGAAGCTTTGCGACCTCTCGCATTCCGTCTGCCATTGCCTCAATGCGCTTTTCGTTAAGAGACAGACGGTCAAGCATTACGTCGCTGACCCTTCCGCGCGATGCCTCGACGTCAAGTGCGTTAGCCTTAAGAATTTCATCGGTTGCTTCAACGAGTGAATCTGCCATTAGCAGAAGTGCTTTATTTTTTGTTTCGGTATCAAGTGTTTTAAGGAGAGTGCAGCTTTCCTTTGCACACTTCATTATTTCAAGAGTAGTTCTCATTTCTTTTCCTCGGAATAGAATCTTGTTCCAACTGAATTTCCGTCGATGATATCGTAAAGAAGCTCGGGCTTTTCACCGTTGATGATAACCATATCGCAGCCCTTTTCGGTGGCAATCTGCGCCGCTCTTATCTTGGTTGCCATACCGCCCGTGCCAAGCTCAGAGCCCTTGCCTCCGCCGAGTGCGATAATTTCGGGAGTGATTTTTTCAACCCTTTCAATAAGCTTTGCATCGGGATTCTTGTGAGGGTCAGCCGTGTAAAGACCGTCAATGTCCGAAAGGAGCACCAAAAGGTCTGCGTTAACGCTTACCGCAACGATTGCCGCGAGCGTATCGTTGTCACCGATTACTATCTCCTCGGTTGCAACGGTGTCATTTTCGTTAATAATAGGAAGAGCCTCAAGCTCAAGAAGCCTTGAAAGCGTGTTTTCAAAATGCTGACGGCGTTCCTCACATCCGATATCACTGCCCGTCACGAGAATTTGAGCAACCGTGTGGCGATATTCCGAGAACAGCTTATCATAGGTGTACATAAGCTCACACTGTCCGACAGCCGCCGCTGCCTGCTTGGTGGGAATATCGTCGGGTCTCTTTTTGAGCGAAAGCTTTCCGACTCCCATTCCGATAGCGCCCGACGAAACCAGTACGATTTCGTTTCCTGCGTTCTTTAAATCGCTGATGATTTTGCAGAGCGCCTCGATTCTTCTGATATTTAAATGACCCGTGCGATGCGCAAGGGTAGAAGTGCCTATTTTGATAACTATTCTCATTTTTAACCTCTCTTTGCAGCTCGGAAATATTCCGTCAGTCTGCTCTCTTGTGTATTCCTCCGCTTCGGGAAAGGGATGAGCCGTATTTTCTATGACCTCAAGCTTCTCTGAGCGTGTCAGCCTTTTGATTCTTGCTTCAAGCCTTAAGGCGTCGCCCTTTTCGTTACACGACCATAAAGCCTCGATTGATACGGGCTTGTTTGAGCGTGTATACTTTGCTCCCTTGCCGTGAAGTCCGAGATGCTCCCTCATCCATCTTTTGACGTCGGAGGTTATTCCTGTGTAAAGTGTATTTCGTTCTGTGCGTATAATATATATGTAATACATTGTTTTACCGCCTTTTTTCTATTTTATCACGCTTTTCTTTATCCGTCAACTATTGACAGAAAAATTACTGTGTGATAAACTATATATACGAATTTTAGCCCACTTGTTGTATTTATGCACAAAAACTGCATAAAAATGCATTAGAATTGTACATAAACGCAAAAAGTTGAAAAAATATACATTATTTTTAAAAAACTATTGCATTTTTATACAAAGTGTGCTAATATATATCCATATTTTAGAAAAGAGGAGATTATAACAATGCAGAAGAAGGATATTAAAAAAATTGTTCTTGCATATTCAGGAGGTCTTGATACCTCTATCATCATTCCGTGGCTCAAGGAGAATTACAACAATCCCGAGATAATTGCAGTATCGGGTAACGTTGGTCAGGCTGACGAGCTTGAGGGACTTGAGGAAAAGGCTTTAAAGACGGGTGCGTCCAAGCTTTTCGTTGAGGATATCACCGAGGAATTTCTTACCGATTACGTTTTCCCCTGCGTTCAGGCAGGTGCTCTTTACGAGGACTATATGCTCGGTACGGCGTTTGCACGTCCTCCGATTGCAAAGAGAATAGTTGAGATAGCTCTCCGTGAGGGCGCTGACGCAATTTGTCACGGCTGTACGGGTAAGGGTAACGACCAGGTAAGATTTGAGCTTACAATCAAGGCTTTTGCTCCCGATATGCCTATTATAGCTCCTTGGCGCGAATGGGATATCAAGTCCCGTGAGGAAGAGATTGATTACGCTGAGGCTCACAACGTGCCTCTTAAGATAAACCGTGAGACCAACTATTCCAAGGATAAGAATATCTGGCACCTTTCTCACGAGGGTCTCGACCTTGAGGATCCCGCAAACGAGCCCCTTTACAATAAGCCCGGTTTTCTTGAAATGGGCGTTTCTCCCGAAATGGCTCCCGACAAGCCTACCTACGTTACCGTAACCTACGAAAAGGGTGTTCCCGTTGCTCTTGACGGTAAGAAGATGAGCGCTACCGAGCTCGTTCTTACTCTTAACAAGCTCGGCGGTGAGAACGGTATCGGTCTTCTTGACATCGTTGAAAACCGTCTTGTAGGTATGAAGTGCCGTGGTGTATACGAGACTCCCGGCGGAGCAATCCTTTATCACACTCACAAGGTTCTTGAGACCATCACTCTTGACAAGGAGACCTCTCACTATAAGGCGCTTGTTGCTCAGAAGCTTGCTGAAATGGTTTACAACGCTCAGTGGTTTACTCCTCTTACAAAGGCAATTCTTGCCTTCGTTAAGACTACTCAGGAGTACGTAACGGGTGACGTTAAGGTTAAGCTTTACAAGGGTAACATCATCAATGCAGGCGTTACCTCGCCCTATTCTCTCTACGACCCCGAGATTGCAACCTTTGACGAGGACGACGTATACGATCAGTCTCAGGCAACCGGATTTATCAACCTTTACGGACTTTCCACAAAGGTTTACTCCAAGATGCTTAAGAAGAATGGTATTGACAACAAATGAGTAAAATGGAAAAAATGTGGGCAGGGCGGTTTGAAACCGCCCTTTCCGAGATAGCAGACGATTTTAATTCCTCAATCTCCTTTGATAAGAGAATGTGGAAGCAGGATATCAAGGGCTCTATGGCTCACGCGGGAATGCTCTGTGCAAAGGGTATTCTTACCGAAGCGGAGCGTGACAATATCCTTGCGGGACTTGAGGGAATATATAACGATATCGAAAACGGCAAGCTTGAAATAGATTCTGCCGCCGAGGATATCCATATGTTCGTTGAATCAGTTCTTACCGAAAGAATCGGTCAGGACGGTAAAAAGCTTCATACCGCACGCTCGCGTAACGACCAGGTCGCAGTTGATTTGAGAATGTATATGCGTGACGAGGCTGATTTGATAATCGACGGTGTCAAGGCTGTAATTTCTGCCGTGCTTGAGCAGGCGAAGGCTAATACCGATACGATTATGCCGGGCTATACCCATTTGCAAAGAGCACAGCCGATAGTTTTTGCACATCATCTTCTTGCATACGCAATGATGCTCGTGCGTGACGTTGACCGACTTGTTGATGCACGTCGCCGTATGAACGTATCTCCTCTCGGCTCCTGCGCTCTCGCGGGTACTACCTATAACACCGACAGAGCTATCACCGCCGAAAAGCTTGACTTTGACAGCTATTCGCTCAACAGCATTGACGGTGTATCCGACCGTGATTTCTGCGTTGAATTTATGTCGGCGTTTTCAATTCTTATGATGCATCTGTCCCGATTCTCCGAGGAGATAATTCTCTGGAGCTCCTGGGAATTTGCCTTCGTTGAGCTTGACGATTCCTTTACGACGGGCTCGTCAATTATGCCTCAGAAGAAAAACTCCGATATGGCAGAGCTTGTAAGAGGTAAGACGGGTAGGGTATACGGAGACCTCTTCGCTATGCTCACCGTACTCAAGGGACTTCCGCTTGCGTATAATAAGGATATGCAGGAGGATAAGGAGTCTCTCTTTGACGCAATTGATACCGTCAAGGCTTGTCTTGAGGTGTTTGCACCTATGATAAGCACTATGAGGGTTAAGCGTGACAATATGTATAAGGCAGCTCAAAAGGGCTTTATCAACGCTACCGACCTTGCAGATTACCTCGTTAAGAAGGGCAAGCCCTTCCGTGAGGCTTATAAGATTGTCGGCACTATCGTCGGTCATTGCGTTAAGAACGATACTGTGCTTGACGACCTTCCGCTTGAGGAGTATAAGTCCTTCAGCGAGGTGTTCGACACCGACCTTTATGATGCCATTTCTCTTGAGACCTGCGTGAATACTCGCATTTCTCAGGGCGGTACGGGTCCCGAGTCGGTCAAGACTCAGATTGAATTCGTTGAAAACTTTTTGAAATAACCATAAAAAGCCGTTTTTGAAACGGCTTTTTATAACACAGAAAATTGCACGCAAAACGTGTGCAATTGCGTGTTCAAAAAAAGCGTACATCTTTCACCCAAAGAGTGGGGTGAAGGTTTGAACGCTTTTTTATTTTGTTAAAATTTAAGTTAATATATTGATTTTTTTGCCGTGATGTTATAAAATTGTCTTAAGAAATATTTGAGGTACTGATTATGGATAAAACTCGTGAGATAGAGCGCTTGAATGCGTTATACAGCGGATGCCGTGCATACTTTGGCGATATGCACAACCATTCAAATACGGCAAGCGGTGACGGGCACTATTCTCTTAAGGAGTGGCGAGAGGGAATGAAGGAGCTCGGAATGGACTTTGCCGCAATAGTCGATCACAAGCAGGTTGAGCATATGTACCATCCCGATTGGGAGGACGGTGTATTTATCGGAGGCTCAGAGCCTCTTGCCTGGATTTCCGACAGCAACGCAGAATTTAACGCTATTCACTATAATATGATTTTTGAGAATGCAAAGCCTCTTGAGAGGCTTCTTGAGGCGTTCCCCGAGTATAAATTTACGGGCGGTATTGACGGACGCTTCGGATATCCCGATTTTACAGAGGACAGAATGAGAGAGCTCATTGCGTTTATCAAGGCAAACGGCGGATTTTTCGTTCACGTTCATCCCAAGCAGCTAATGAGGTCTGACGAGCCTCTTGATTATCTGTTTGACGAGGAGACGGGAATCGAGGTCTTTTACGTTGATATGAGAGACGAGATGACCGAAATAAACTATATACTCTGGTGTGACCTTTTATCACTCGGTAAGCGCGTATGGGCTTGCTCGGGAGAGGACAGACATAAGGAGCCTACGACTAACGCTCTTACGACGATTTATTCCGAGGAGCAAAGCAACAGGGCGTTTATTTCTCATCTCAGAGTCGGTGATTTTATTTGCGGAAGTGTTGGTATCAAAATGTGTATCGGTGATTGTAAAATGGGCGGAGTGTGCGATTTTGACGGCAAGGCTCTTGCTGTTTCCGTTAACGATTTTCATCAAAGCGTTGCAAGTCCCGAGCATTCGTACAGACTTGTTCTGCTAAACGACAAGGGTGTTGTTGCTACCGAAAGACTTACCCTCGACGGTGACAATACCTTCGTTTATGAAATCGAGGACTGCAAATTTTACAGAGCAGAGGTCTTTGATGAAACCGAAGGCGTTCGTATTGCAATCGGCAATCCTATATGGAATGCCAAGAGGTACTGATATGAATTGTATCACTCCCAACCTTGCTCAAGTTATGGGGAATACCGATTCCGAATCTATACAAAATGCAATAAACGAGGCAAAAAGAACGGGATTGAATAAGGTTGTTATCCCGAGATATAACGAGCGTACAGAACGAAATATATGGA
>JAFSID010000062.1 GCA_017439965.1 Clostridia bacterium
CCTGCTTCGGTGAATGCATCGTAGATAAGCTCGAAGCCTTCGGTGAGGTATTCCTCTTCACCGTCGGAGTAAAGAACGTAAAGCTCAAGACCCTCGGTGTCAAGCTCCTCACCTACAACGTATTCGGTCTTTGTGGGAGGAGTCATAATGAATGCGGAGTCAATCGTGCGAACGGTTACGGTATACTCAAGCATGAAGCCCTCGTAAAGAACGCTTACGGTAACCTCACCTGCCTCGGAAAGATCGGCTTCAGCAATAAAGCCTTCGGTAACGATCTCGGAGGTGCCGTCCTCGTAATTTACGGTAAGCTCAAGACCTGTGGTATCAAGCTCATCGCCTGCCATATATACGAGAGTGCTTGCGGGAGTGGAAATAGTAACGTCATTGATTGCTCTGCCACTTACGGCAAGAACGATACCCGAAATGGTCTTTCCGCCGTAGGAAACTGTAAGAATACCGCCACGAACCATAGCTTCAGCGGAGTATTCCCATTCGAGCTCCTCAAGACCTACAACGATCTTGTCGCCGTTATTGTAGGTAGCAAGAATTGCAAGACCCGTAAGGTCAATCTCGTCACCCTCAACGTAGCTTCCTTCAACGTGCTTCACGGGGAAGTTGTTAAGCTGGATGGATTCAAGAATAACCTCTTCAACGGTGATGTCGAAGCTTGCTTCCTTGCCACCGAATACAACGGTAATGGAGGTATCACCAAGCTTAACCGTATCAACGGTTGCGGCATAGCCGTCATCAATGGCAACGCTTTCACCGTTTTCAAGCACTGCAACGAGCCCGATGCCTGCAAGGTCAACCTCGTCGCCATCGTAGTATGCAGTCTTTTCGGGAAGTGTCTGAATTTCAATGCGGTCAAGACCTACGATGACGTCAACGGTGGTTTCAACGCCACGAGCCTTAACGGTTACGGTATCAATACCCGATTCAGACGCGAAGCCTTCATCCACCTCAACGGTAACGTAGTCGATTTCAATCTTGGTTCCGTCGGAATAAACCTCGTAAACCGTGAAATCGGAGGCGTTAGGTGTTGCACCGAGTGCGTAAATAACGTTTGTATCTGCCTCGATACCCGTAAGAGAATTAACTCTCTGACATTCGTCGGTTACAACTGCGTTAATGTTTGCAGGAGAATCGAAGAATCCGACGTATCTGAGACGGAAGAAGAGATAGCGTGCCGCAGTTGCGGTGGTATTGTAATCATTGGGAGTCACATCAAGATTTGAGTAAGGACGAATATCAATCGCACGAACGGTCTTGCCCATAAGCTCGGGATACTCCTCAAGGAGATTTACCGTAATCTTATTGGAAGTAAAGCCGTTAACAGCATTCTTACCCTTCCATTCACCCGTTACGGAGTAAGGCTCATCCTCACCCTCAACGTAGATATCAATCGCCATAACGGCACCGGGAATGAAGCCCTGAACAAGATTCATATTCAGAACCTCGTTATTGAAGTCTATTGAGAAGTAGGGATGCTCGTCAACAGTGAAGCGATCTGACTCGGCAAACTGATACTTATAGCTTGCAGTAGAAAGCACTATATTGCTCTCAACCTTAGAGTTGACCTCGGGCTCGCCCACGTTCCAGCTTGCGAGCGAGTTAGCCCACTTACCGTCAACGAAATCGTTTCCGATAGTATGAACATAGACGGTATGTGCGTTTTTGCCGAATACGGGATTTGCGAGAGGAACGGTATACTCAAGATATGCGGAAGCAGGTGAAAGCTCGGTTGCGGCATAACGAATCTTGTAGGTGCCTGCAACAACGGCAATTTCGGTTGCGCCCTCCTCAAGAGTCACTGTTGCGCCTCTGGGATTGACAACGTCGTATTTAGCGTCAGACTTAAAGCCCGAAAGAACATAACTCGGGATGAATCTGTTGTTTTCTTCAAGCTTAAGCTCGAAGTCGGATGCATCGGGAGCTGCATTTGCGTAAATCGATACTCTCCACTTTTCAGCCGATGCAGTGTCAAGCTCGGAGTTTGAATCATAGTTCGCGATTCTCATTACGGGATAGCGGTTAGCCTCAGCGAGACTTACAAAGCCGTTAACGTCGTACATCGGGAATATCTCGATAGCAGTAACGTAGCCCTTGGCATCGGAAGGAATAGCGCTCAGGAAATCAACCTCAAACATTACCCAGTTAAACGTATGATTTGCAGTAACGTCATAATACGGTACGTTTCCGCCCTCAACGTGAACACGGAAAAGTGCCACGGCAGAGGAAGCAATCAAGGGATTGGATGCACCGAAGCCCATAGAAACCTTGATACATCCGAGATTCTGAATAGGAAGAACCTCAGAGTTCTCAAACGCATACTTATAAACGAAGTTTAATCTGTCATCGTATTTTGCGGTCCAGTTCTGAGCAAGACGGGGTCTTTTCGTAGTAGCACCGTTACCGTCAAGCTGAGTATCAACGAAGTTATCGTTGTAAGCGGTCTTGGTAGCTGACGTCCAATAGCCCTGAACAAAGCCGTCGGATGCCTTGCTCGGCTTACCCCAAGCGATTGAGCCGAAGCTTCCGCCACGGTTCATAAGGTACTGGGGAGCACCTGCAACGAGAGTGTCAGCTCCTGCAAATCTTACAGCCCATACACCTGCTTCTACAGAAAGCTCGGTCGTGCCTGCTTCGATTGCAATCCACTCGTCGTTCATAGCGTTAACCGCTCTGTACTCGTAGGATTTGTCTGCTTCAAAGCCTGTAATTACGCCCTCGGTAATGGAAAGACCCGTAACGATAGGCTGAGCACCGTTAATGGTAACGGAAATAACCTCGCTATCGAGGTCGCCGTTCTGTCCGAGAGCCTTGATGTAATAGGTGCCTGCATCCACCTGAACGTAGGATGCGCCTGCGGGGATATTTGTCCAGCTTATCTTATCGGTAGAATAAGCGTAAGCCTTGGAGGTATCAAGACCTGCAATGCGATAGCTGTCAAGATAAGCCTCGGTAACAAGTGAGCTTGCATCGATGGTTGCAATACCCTTAAGCTTATAATCGTAGAGATATACGAAGCCCGGAACGTATCTTCCGCTGTACTTTTCTTCGGGGTTGTGATCCTTGTACTCATCCTGAACGTGAGCACCCTCGGGAATGAAGGAGAAGGGGAAGAACTGAAGTGCGGTCACATAGCCGTGAGCATCCTCGGGAAGTTTATTATCAAGAATAACGGTTTCATACCACGCGTGGTCAATATCGTAATACTCAACGTCACTGCCCGTAACGAAGATACGGAGCTTTGCGGTGTACTGACTCGTTGTACCGCCCTCAAGAACGGCGTTACTGTGAACACCTATAAAGCCGTGTCCGATATGGATGGACTTGATAGAGTTGATATCAACTATCTGGTGAGGCTTCATAGCGTAAGTGTTATTTACCGCAAGAAGCTGTCCGAATGCCGTCGCATCGTCGGTAGCAAGAGTGAAACCGCTGTTTCTTATAGCGGCGTAGCTTGCATTACCGTGAGACGAGTTGTGATCCGTTACCTTATAGTTTGTAGAGCTCCAGTAACCGATATCAAAGGGAAGGTTATTACCCTCACCCGAGGTATAAACCGCCTTTTTACCGAGATCGGAGTCGTAATAATAAATGTCTGCGCGGTCGGTCTCGCCGTCGTAAACGAGAACGAGCTTTTCAAGACTTGCAAAGTAGCCGCCGCTCTCCTTTACACGAATAGCGTACAAGCCGTTTTCAAGGTTTTCAAGCTTTGTAGTGCCTGCGGGAGCGGAAATCCAGGCGCCCGTGCCAAGCTTCGTAACGGTAGTGTACTCGTACTGAACGCTTGCATCAAGACCGATTATGGAAAGTCCGTCAGCGACGGGTGTGCCTTCAAATTCGTTTGCACCCTTGATATCAAAGGTGAATATCTCGGAAGCCGCATCGGTCGCAAACGCGCACTCCTGAATATAGTACTCGCCGATTTCAAGACCTGTAATTTCAGTTGCGTTTGATATAACGGTCCAGGTCTTACCATCGGTTGAGAAGTTATAGGACTTGTTGGAATCAAGACCTGTAATCTTATAAGTATTTGCCTTATCGGCAGCCGCTGAGGGAGCGAAGGTATTCTCGTTAAGAGCTACCGTCTTAAGACCACTGTAAAGGGAATATCCCCATTCAGTGGCAGCATAATTTTCATCCACCTCAACGTCGGGTAAATCATAGAAGTGAACGTACTTAATGGAAGTAACGTAGCCGTCAAGCTTTTCGGAAGCGTTAACGATGAGATGCTCAACGGAGTTGGTGGTCTTCCAGGTTCCTACTGCAACATAGGGATTTTCGGTATCACCGTTAGTATAAACGTAAAGCGCATACTTGGTGTTGCCGTTAACTACGGGAGCGTTTGTTCTCCAATAGTAAGAGTTGATGAATTGAGCAGTGTCAATTCCCACCTCATCAACGTCAAACTGCTCCTCGGGAGTGAAGGCGTATCTGCAAGCAATGATATTCTTTCTGTAATACTCTGCGGAAGCAAGAGAAGGAGCGTTTTTACTCTTACCCATTATGCTCTGGGTATTCCAGGAAGAAGCGAGATAGAGATAATAGCCCTCATTTTTCGTGTTGACGTATTCGGGATATGGAGTGCTAGCACTACGCGACCATTTACCGCTGACGGGCTTGGTTGCGTGAACGTAATCACCCTCGGAGGAATGTCTCCAAAGGTCAATATTGTTCTTTGAGCCCTGAGTGGTCTTGGGAACGACAACCATAACGCTCTTACTGTCAGCCTTGCCCTCCTCAACGGCGCGAAGCTCATATACACCGCCGACGAGGTTTTCAATTGCTTCAACGCCCGTTACGGTAACGAAGGCGCTGTCAACAGAGTGAACGGGAGCGTACTTATAGGTCTTACTTGCGTCAAGACCTGTAATCTTACCGTTATGAACGCCTGTCTCGGTACCGTCCCAGGTATCCGTTTCGGTGCCGAAGTCCTCTGTGGGAATAGCGGCAGCATCGGTAAGCTGGAAGTAGGTGGTGAGGAAGTAATAGTCTCTGCCGAGATAAACAGCCTGAGTCTCATCCTCCTCGGTCTCGGGGTCGTCTGCAACCGCAGGTCTGTAATAGTCAGTTGAATCACGGTGGAAATACTCCTCGCCCGATGAGTAAGGATAATACTGAAGCTTTACGAGAGTGGGATTACCCTCGAGTGCTTCTATCTCGCTCTGGATATCTACGTCAACAACCGTAGAAAGTCCATCTAAATACTTTAGAGAAGGATCGTACCAAGGATAAGCCTTGGAAATGGTCTGACCGTCATCCATCACGAGAACGAGAGTGAAGGTAGAACCATAGGACTGACAGAAGGTGGTGCCGTTTGACATACGGCGGGTAAACTCAATCTGTCCGTAATCCTTGATCTTTACCTGCTGATCAACAGGAATATCGTAGGTCAGGCAAAGGTCGGTAACAAGGTCACCGTACTTTGATGCCTGGTCGCCAATACCGTATGTTTTTTCGGCATTGGTAAGGTAGAAGCTACCCTTCGTGTAGGTAGCAGTATAGCTCCATCCGCCTTTTTCGGGAGCCTCGGGGTCAAGCTTACCTGCAGCGCTTGTGGGATATGACGAGAAGTCATACTTCACGTTGTCTGCAAGTGCCGTAACGCATATAGCACATACAAGCACAATAGCAAGTACAAGTGCTGTAACGACACGGCGTGTCAATGTTTTTTGCATAACTGTTTCCTCCTTTTATTTTATATAAAAAACATTTTCAATTATAGTATATATTACAAAATGCACAAAGTCAACTTCAAAATGATACTTTAAATATACATAATCAATAAATGACTGTTTAATTGACTGTTTAATCAAAAATTTACTTAACAATTCAATTATATACGTGAAGTTCTTCGTTTTCAATGTATATTTAAATTGTCTTTTTGTATTTTATAACTTTTATATTTCGTGATTTTAGGCAAAATACAGGATTTTAATGTAAAAAACAATGCGAAGTTTAACGGTGTTTGACTTTTTCTCAATAATAGTGTATCATATTAAGGCTAAAAGTGTTAGCACTGATTTATTCAAAATTAGCACCGAATTGACCAAACGGAGTAATTATGAAGGATTTAACTCAAAGCAACAATTTATATAAAACCTTCCTCGTATTTGCCCTACCGATAATGCTGTCGGGACTCCTTTCGCAATCCTACAACATCATTGACACGGCAATAATAGGAAAGTGGCTTGGCGACAACGGACTTGCCTCGGTAGGAGGCACGGCGTCGTATATAACGCTTATATCCTCGATACTGTGGGGCTTTTCAGCAGGAAGCTCGGTCTTTATCGGCATACTTTTCGGAAGAAAAAGCTTTGCAAGGCTTAAGAGCGTGCTTGTAATGTCAACACTGCTTTTGATTACCCTTTCGCTTGTAATCACCATAGCTTCACTCGTTTTCAAAAATCAGCTTTTCGCCTTTATGAAAATCGACAAAGCAGTGAGAGAGGACGCCTTCCGATACTATCTCATTTATATGCTCGGTCTTGCCTTCGTGGTGTTATCCAATTTCGGAGTCACTGTAATGAACGCAATCGGCGCATCGGGATACCCCTTAAAAATGTCTGTTCTTTCAGCCCTTTTAAATATCGGCGGTAATCTTTTATCGGTCGCGGTGCTTCACGCGGGAGTGACGGGAGTGGCGCTTGCAACCGTCATATCCGCCGCAGCCGTTGATATATGCTACCTTTTCAAGCTGAAGAGTGAGCTTTCAAAAATGGGGGTCTCAAATGAAAGGGTAGTGTTTTCAAGGGAGGATTTAAAAACGGTTATTGAATACTCCATCCCCTCGTCGAGTCAGCAATTAATACTTTACGGCGCAAGCTTTTTAGTGTCTCCCTACATCAACGCCTTCGGCAAGGCGGTAACCGCGGGCTACGCTGTAATATCAAGGGTATTGACCCTTGCAACGACCCTCTATCAAAACTCCTCAAAAACCGTCACAAGCTTCTCCTCGCAATGTATCGGAGCAAAAAAATACACCCTTCTCAGAAAGGGCGTTCGTGTCGGCTTTGTTCAAGCGCTTGTATTCCTTTTGCCAATCATTATCGTCACCTCGGTATTCTCCCCTCAGATATGCTCACTGTTCTTTGAAAAGGGCTTTGACGGAGAGGCAATGGAGGTTGCCGCAAATTTCGTAAGATACTGGATGCCGTTGGTTACCGTAAACCTTATCAACAGTCTTTTCCACGCCTTCTGGAGAGGAATTGCAAAAATGAGGTATCTTATCGGCGGTACTCTCGTCGGAAGCGGTACTCAGGTAATTGCCACAGTACTTCTCTCACCCGTCGGTCTTTGGGGAATATGGCTTGCGTGGTCACTGTCCTGGCTTGTTGAGGCAATATTCAACGTCTTACTCTACAAGGTGAGCAAATGGGACAAGGATTTAGCATAAAAAAAGCCGTCGGCAATTCTCGCCTATCTTAATCTATTATGCACTCAAGCAAAGTAAAACGGCGAGGTCGTATTAAATGCAATTTCTTACTATATATAAAAAAATACGGGAAGTGTTCAAAACACTTCCCGTGATTTTTCGTTCTTATTGAGCGTCAGTCTTCTTTGCGTGAAGAATGAGGTTCATAATGATGCCGAGGATAAGTGAGCAAGCAATTGCAGTGATGGTAACCTTACCGATAGCTATTGCCATACCGCCGATACCTGGGATAAGGATAGCGGAAACGGTGAAGAGGTTTGCATGGTCCTCAAGGTCAACCTTCTGAATCATCTTAAGACCCGATACCGCGATGAAGCCGTAAAGGGTTACACATACGCCACCCATAACGCATCCGGGGATGGAGTCAAGGAAGGCAACGAAGGGAGAGATGAAGGAAATGAGAACTGCCATAATAGCGGTGGTCGTAATAGTAATAACCGAAGCGTTACGGGTAATTGCAACACAGCCAACAGACTCACCGTAGGTGGTGTTGGGGCATCCGCCGAAGAAAGCGCCAACGACAGAGCCTACGCCGTCACCGAGAAGAGTTCTGTGGAGACCTGGCTCCTCGAGAAGATCGGACCCGATGATAGTGGAAAGGTTCTTGTGGTCAGCGATATGCTCAGCAAATACAACGAATGCAACGGGAACGTAAGCTACTGCAACGGTTGCAACGTAAGACCAGCTAAAGTCGTTCACGCCCTTGAGAGCCTCAAGGAAGGAGAACTTGGGAACGGAAAGGAAGGTTGAAAGACCGACTCCGTCAGCAACGAGTGCCTTGAAGGGAGCAAAGTCAATAACCTTAACGGGAGTTGCAACGGTGATGATGAGCGCTACAACGTAGCCTGCAAGGATACCGATAATGAAGGGGATGAGCTTGGTCATC
The DNA here is from genome assembly GCA_017439965.1 of Clostridia bacterium. GTDB lineage: Bacteria > Bacillota > Clostridia > Oscillospirales > SIG627 > RGIG6353. Next base: position 8,328 of record JAFSID010000062.1, read on the forward strand.
TTCTTGCCGTAAACCGAGCAAAGAGTTACAACGACGAGAGTAACCATTGCGCAAATGAAGGAAGCCCAGATGTCAGCGGTCATAACGAACGCGCCGTTACCGTCCTGAGCGCCGTAGGAGAACACGTCGTTTACTGCCGCGCCTGCAAGGGAGAGACCGATGAGGGCAACGGTAGGACCGATTACAACGGGAGGCATAAGCTTTGCAATCCACTTTACGCCTGCAATCTTAACGACGATTGCAATAACGACGTAAACGAGACCTGCGCAAAGTGCACCGATGAGAAGTCCGAGGTAGCCGAGTGACATGGAAACGGCACCTGCAAAGGCGGTTACCATTGAGCCGATAAATGCGAAGGATGAGCCGAGGAATACGGGGCTCTTGAACTTGGTAAAGAGCTGATAAACGATAGTACCTACACCTGCGCCGAAGAGAGCCGCGGATGCGGACATTCCGTTACCAACGATTGCGGGAACTGCGATTGTTGCAGCCATAATTGCGAGAAGCTGCTGAATGGCGAAAACGATGGTTGCGCCAAACTTGGGTCTGTCGGAAATTCCATAGATGAGTTTCATAGAAATTACCCTTTCTTAAAAAATTTTATCCTTACCAATTATACCACTTATTAATACTTTGTCAACAATTATTTACAAAAAACGAGCATTTTTGCCAAAATATACAATATGTAGTATTTCTGCTTGTGTAAACAAAATAAAGGCTCTCCGACCTGGAGAGCCTTTATTGATGTATCAATGCTGTTACTTAGCTACGCCGTTAACGGTAAGAGTGCCTATACCGTTAGGAACAAAGCGTCCGTAAATCGTGTCACTGTTTGCAACGCCGAATACGGTATTGTTTGCACAATCCTTTGTTGTAATCGTGGTAGAGCCAATGCCTGCGGTACCTGCAACGTATCCGGATTTATTAGTGTTTTCACCGTCAATGGTACATCCGACAACCTTGGCGTTAACAATGTTTGAAATGTTTGTATCATCTCCCGAAACATAGCCAACGATTGCACCTGCGGACAGATAGTCGCCCTTAATCTTAGTGTTGGTTACTGAACAGTCCTTAATCTCAAGGTTAGATGAACAATAGCCCACAAGACCACCTACACCGCCTGAAAAATCAGAAGATATGGAAATCTCCGAATCAATGAGGTGACAGTCATTGAGTACAATGCCGTCACAGTTATCTGCATAAGCAACAAATGCGCCTGAGCCTGCATTGTATTTCTGTTCTATAACCTTGGAATTCTTAAGGGTAAGATTATTAACCGTAACAGTAGTGCCTCCGAAATGAACGTCTCCGAAGAGAGGCGCGTTCAAGCCCGAAACTGTGTGACCGTTACCGTTGATGACAACCTTATTTACAGTACCTCCGATATAGGGATTGATGTCGAGAGGAGTCCAGGTCTCGCCGTCAGCAAGCTGGATGTCTGCGGCAAGATTAACCACCGCCGTGGTATCGGAGACGGTAGGAGTAAGAGCTGCCTGAAGGTCTGCCGCAGTAAATACGTTTACAACGGGAGTGCTGGGAGAGGAGGGCTCATACTCTGCGGGAATATCGTAGGTGTTGTCAAAGCTGTCAGGCTCGTAATTGAGCTGAGCGGCAAGAATCTGGATGTCAAATGCGCCGAGAGTCTTGTCCTGATACTCGTTGCCTGCAGACTCCTGCATCTTGAGTGCGATTCCGAGGTAAGCCTCGTCACCTGCTTCACCCATAGGCTTAAGAATACCGTAGGTGGTAGACTCAATGGTGTTAAGGAAGCTGCGAAGAGTTCCTACGTTCTTATAACCCGTGAGATTACGGTCGGGCATAGAAAGAACGGTTTCACTGGGGCAAACGTAAACGTCGATAACGTCTGCAATATTCGCAAGCTTATCCACGCTTGTTCCCGATACGAACTTAGCGTACCACTTAAGAGCGAGCGTACCCTCGTTTTCAATCTTGAGGAGCTTTACCTCGGTATAGCCGGGCTCCCACTTGTCATAATCAAAGATAGGCGCCTTGCTATCCTTGATGCTTGCGTATTTGTCAGCGGTAGTATTGTCCTCGTCATACATTTCAAGGTCGAGTACCAGAGTACCTGACTGAATCTTGTTTCCCGTGCTTGTAACGCTGTCGGTAAACCACGCAAACGTAGTGCCGATGAGCATTGACGCACAGATAAGAAGGGAAAGTGCGCTTAAAATAAGCGATTGCTTTGTGCTTCTTTTCATTGTCTTTTTCTCCTTTAATAATATTGAATTGGATAATATATCAATATAAATTATATTACTGTATTTTTATCTTGTCAAGCATTATTTTGAAGGAATACCAAAAAACGTAAGCCGTACCTACAAAAAATATTGCCAATTCTGCCGCATTGTGATACAATGTAGCTATTACAAGGAGACAGACTATGAATATTGATAAAAGTATTAAAGAATTATAGGAAGGAATTGCCGTGATATTGCTTTCACCGCAGTTGAATATTTAGGTGCAAAATGAAATTAACCGCATTTCAGTACGGCAAAACAGAGCTTGCCGAGGCTATGATATTTGAAAACGGCTCGTTTGATATAAAACAGCCGATAGCTCTGCTATTCTTTCTGATTGAGACGGGAGACAGAAAAATTCTCGTTGACGTCGGCTGTGACACGATGCCGGGCTTTCCTCTCTTCGAGCACAAAAGTCCCGTCGAGGTGCTTGAGGAATACGTAAGCCGTGAGAGTATAACCGACGTGATTATAACCCACGCACATCACGACCATATCGAAGCAGTAAAATATTATAAAAGCGCCGACGTATACCTGCACCGTGATTCAGTTAAACACGCCGAGCCGTACAATATTGAAAAGCTCCGTATATTTGACGGCTCCTTCACGCTTTGCGAGGGTGTGGAGGTAATAGAAATCGGCGGTCACTCCTTCGGCTCCTGCATTGTAAGGCTTGACAGCCTCGTTCTGTGCGGAGACGAATGCTATTCCGAGAAAAATCTCACCGACCTCATTATGACTGGCTCAAGCGTTAACCGTGAAAACAGTCTTGCCTTTCTCACGGAATACCGCAAGCCGTGTTACAGCCCCATACTTTTCCACTCGCCCTCGGTCGTAGGCTTTGTGGGTCACAGAATTCTTTTTGAAACGGACGTGTAAAAATGATACCTCAGCTTTTACTTTACAAAATACTTCAGCTTTCCGTTGCTATGGCACTCGGCTTTATACTGGTAAAATTAAAGCTTTTGAAAAGTGCGGACTCAACCGCCCTCTCAAAGCTTTCGCTCTACGTGCTTATGCCGTCGGCAATAATCAACGCCTTCAGCATTGAGCTGACCCCAAGCATTTCCAAGGGAATCGCGCTCGCCTTTCTCTCGGCTTTCGTTCTCAACGGCGCGCTTTTACTGGTAGACCTCGGCTTTAAAAAAATCTGTCGCGCAACCGCCGTCGAGCGTGCATCGGTGGTATACCCGAACGCCGCTAACCTCATTATCCCCATCGTATCCTTCGTGCTCGGTGAGGAATGGGTAGTGTATAGCTGTGCGTTTATGTCGGTACAGCTCTTCTTCCTCTGGACTCACGGCATCAAGCTTTTCACGGGAAAGCTCAATCTCAAGAAAATCGTCACGAACGTAAACATCATCGCAATCGTTATCGGCGCTCTTCTTATGGTAACGGGAATAAAGCTTCCGCAATTCGCTCTCGATATTACCTCCTCCTTCGGCTCAATGCTCGGAAATATCGGAATGGTTATTGCGGGTATGATGGCGGCTCAGGTGGATTTCAAGAAAATGCTTGCAAAAAAGCGACTTTATCTGGTCGCTCTGATGCGTATGATAATATGCCCGTTTTTGACCCTTGCAATAGTAAAGCTTTTACTTTTGGTGTTCGATATTCCAAACGTCGAAAAGATACTTCTCATATCCTATCTCGCATCGATCACACCCTCGGCGGCAACGGTTATGCAGTTTGCACTGCTTCACTCGGACGAGGCTGATTACTCGGTTGCGATAAACATCGTCACAACGCTTCTGTGCATCGTGACGATGCCCATATTCGTATTCTTGTATTAAAAGAAAAGAGGCTAAGTCTTAAAGGCTTAGTCTCTTACTTTTCATAGAAAAACGGTATATTAATTGTCAAATCCTTATAAGTCCCATCTCAATATCCGAAATGATTTTTGCAAGAGCGTGCTCCTCGTTGGAGACGGTCACAAGGTCAGACGCATCAATTGCTGTTTTTGAAGCGTTTGAAACCGCAATTCCCAAGCCTGCTACACTGAGCATAGAAGCGTCGTTATCGTTATCACCGAAGGCGATAGTACGGCTCATCGGTATATTGAGCATTTCGGCAAGGCGGACGAGGAGAGGTCCCTTTCCGACTCCGAGAGGAAGTATTTCGTAATATGTAATATCCGAGCGGAGAAGGAGATATTTCTCTCCGAAATCGGTCTTTTCAAGCTCCTCTATCATACGGTCAAGCGCCTTTGGAGGAGCGGCAAACAGAAGCTTGGCAATTTCTCCGTCAAACTCGTCAATCGCACATTCGATATGCTCAAGCCTTTCGTCACTCAAATGCTTTAAAACGCTATCGTTCGTGCGCACGCACAGAATCTTATCGTGCATGGTAATTTCAATACCAATATCGTCAAAGCCACGCTCAACAAACCTTGCAGTTTCAAGCACGCTTGAGTCAACGCAGGTTTTCCAGAGGATTTCATTATTTTCAGTATCGTAAATTGCAAGACCGTTTCCGCATCCGATAGGAGCGTTGACCGATATCTTTTCAAGAATTGCAGAAACGGCAAAGGGCATACGTCCCGTCATAAACGTAAATATACCGCCCTCACTCATAAAATATTCTATTGCTCGGCGGTTTTCGGAGGATATCGACTTATCGCGTCGAAGCAGAGTTCCGTCAAGGTCGGTGGCAATTAAAATTCCGTCAAATTTTCCCATTCCATATCCTTTTAATACAAGTATTTTTGTATACCATTATACACGCATTCGCCCTATTTTTCAATACTTTTCAGGATTTTTTTCAAAAACCGTTGACAAAAAATTTACGGGCTATTATAATCCCCGTGAACAAATTCCCAAAGGAGCAAAAAATGAAAAAAATCACTGAATATTTACTTATGTCTCTCGGCTCGGTAGCCCTTGCCGTAGGAGTATATTTTTTCAAAGTACCCAACGGCTTTTCAACGGGAGGCGTATCGGGTATCGGCACTCTCTTATCCCGTCTCACCCCAATCGGCGCAGGTGTGTGGATATGGTGCCTCAACCTCGTTCTGTTGCTTATCGGCTTTGCGGTGCTCGGCAAGTCAACGGGCATCAAAACCGTATATTGCAGTCTCCTTTACTCGTCCCTCACCTTCGTTTTTGAAGTTATCTGTCCTCTTTCCTCTCCCCTGACAGACCAGCCGTTGCTTGAGCTTATTTACGCAATGCTCCTCACCTCAATCGGCTCTGCCGTGATTTTTAATATGAAGGGCTCTGCGGGAGGTACGGATATCGTCGCACTCATCCTCAAGAAATACACAAGCCTTGACGTAGGACGCGCGCTGCTTATCGTTGACTTTATCGTTGCAGTATCCTCCTTTGCGGTTTTCGGAATAAAAACGGGACTCTTTTCGCTGCTCGGTCTTTTCGCAAAGGCTTTCATCGTGGATGCGGTAATTGAAAACCTCAATACCTGCAAATACTTCGTGGTCATCACCACTGAAAAGGATAAGGTTTCCGAGTACATAATAAAGAAGCTTCATCACGGCGCAACCTCCGCCGTCGGAATAGGAGAATACACGGGTGAGAAAAAGGCAATTATTCACACGGTGTGCAAGAGAATTGAGGCTATAAAGCTCCGCTCAAGAATCAAGGAAATAGACCCTCACGCCTTTATAATAATCACCACAAGCTCAGAAATAATCGGCAGAGGCTTTCGCAACGTATAAATATTGACAAATTCCGCAAACGAGTATATAATTCTAATATAATAAAAATAAGGAGGTACGGTTATGTACTGTCCACATTGCGGTAAGGAAATTGCGGATATAGCGGTTATTTGTCCCGCCTGCGGAACCAAGGTTGAGAAGGTCATAGCGCCCGTTGAGGCTGACAAGTCAAGCTTCTGGTTCGGGCTTTTGTCCTTTTTCTTCCCGATAGTCGGATTGATTCTGTTTATCGTATGGAAGGATAATATGCCAAAGCGTGCAAAATCCGCGGGAATAGGTGCAATTATAGGAGTCATCGCGGGAATCGTTCTCTCGATTCTGTTATCCGTGCTGATATCGGCTCTCAGCTTTATGATGTCGGGAATAATTGCGGAATCAACGTATTATATGTAAGCATTCAGGAGATGTACCATGAAAATAACACACGACTTTCACATACATACAAGGCTTTCTCTCTGTGCGGGGCCTAACGGCGGTACTCTTCAGGGATATCTGAAGAACGCAAAGGAGCTGGGACTTACGACCCTCGGCTTTGCCGAGCATTTCTGGGATGCAGGGGTAGGCTTTGACTCTCTTTATATTCCAAGCAGAAACGGAAAAGACGTTCCTTGGTATTATAAGACTCAGAATTTTGAGCACATTTACGAATTAAAAAAAGAAATAGACGCTACCGATACGGGTGACGTCCGAGTGCTCTTCGGTGTAGAGGGAGAATATGACCCCGTCAATCACGGAATTGCCGTCACCGAAGAGGTTGCAGAGCAGCTTGACTTTATAATCGTGCCCAACTCTCACACGCATATGATGATGGACAAGGCGCTTTATACTCCGCTTGAGGCTCACCGTGACTATATGGTAAAGGCACTTGAGGAAATTGCCACCTGTCCTATGGCAAAGTACGTCAAGGCTATCGCACATCCCTTTGACCCCGTCACAGTTCCGCTTGACGAGGAAACGAAAATTCTGACAATTATCTCGGACGACGTATTCAAGAGAGTTTTCACTCTTATGGCGGAAAAGAATATTGCATTCGAAATAAACACCGGTACGATGAGCAGTATTTACAGAAACACCACGGAAACGGAAGAGCACGAAAGAATGTTTTATCTCGCTAAGGCGTGCGGATGTAAATTCTCCTTCGGCAGTGACGCTCACAGCGAAGCAGGTCAGCTCAAGCATCCCGAGTTTTCTCAGAAGCTGGTTGACCTTTTGAGTCTCACCGAGGATGATATTGCAGACTTTGTAAAATAATCAATCAATACGGCTACGGCTTGGACTGTGGCCGTATTTCTTTTTGTAGGCACGGCAGAAATAGCTCGCGTCGTCAAAGCCCGAAAGCCTTGCGACCTCCTTGGTCAACGCCGAAGGATTTGCGAGAATATACACGCGCGCCCAATCAAGCCTCTTGTCGATTATATGACCCATAACGGTTTTCCCGTAGCATCTCTTGAAATCGTGACAAAGCTTTGATACGGATATATCACCGATTCGTGCAAGCGACTCAAGAGTGAGCTTCTCGCCGAGATGATAGTCTATGTATTTGTATATTCTCTCCATAGGTGAAACGGAAAGCTTTTCTGCATTCTCAAAGAAATCGTTAAAAAAGGAATAAACGAGAGATGACATTCTGCCGTCGGTGGCTTCGCTCTCATACTCTTTTATAATTCGGGTAATAACCGACACCCACTTGTCAATGTCGGTGGCTTCAACGAGCATAAATCCATCCGCGGAGTATCTTTTGCGAATCCCGTCCATCCCCTTTCCCTTAGCCGTGAGAAAGGCGGTGATAAGTCCGTCGTCGGAAAACTGAGAATACCCAACCCCCTTGGCAATATAAAAGGCGTTACCGCGGGAGAGAGTATACTCCCTCCCCTGACACAAAAGCCTTCCGCTTCCGCCAAGCACGAAAAGTATCTGGTTAAAATTCATAAGCGACGGATTTCTCTCGACGGTCTTGTAATCCTCAAAATAATTCGAGCCCGAGAAAAAGCGTATCGGCAGCTCCGAGCAGGATAAATCCATCACAAAGTTATTCATAAAGCCTCCTTTTGCAAGATATTCATATCATTTTGCAAAATATTCTATTTACTATATATCGTTTTTGGTTTATTATAAGTATAACATACATACCACGCATTTGAAAGGGGTTTGCAAAATATTTATGTTGAGATTTTATGAGGACTTAAAAAGCATTCAGGAAAACAGACTTGCTCCAAGAGCCTACTATATTCCCGAAAACAGCAAGACGTCGCTTGACGGAGAATGGGATTTCAAGTATTTTGAGCGAGATTTTGAGGAACATCTCGACGGAGAATGGGACAGGATACCCGTACCGTCCTGCTGGCAGTGTCACGGCTATGACAGACCCAATTATACAAACGTGCGCTATCCGTACCCCGTTGACCCGCCTTTCGTTCCCGAGGACAACCCGATGGGTGTGTACAGAAGAAGCTTTGAAATAGCGGATACTTCCGTATGTCATTATCTCGTGCTTGAGGGAGTTTCCTCAAATGCCGAGGTTTTTATCAACGGCGAAAGAGTCGGCTATACTCAGGGCTCACATCTTCAGGCAGAGTTCGACGTAACTCCATTTGTACAAAAAGGAGAAAACACAATTCTTATAAAGGTCAGAAAATGGTGCTCAGGCTCATACCTTGAGGACCAGGACCAGTTCCGTCACAACGGCATCTTCCGTCCCGTCTATATTCTCTCAAGACCTCGTGGCTGTCTCCGTGATTTTGAAATAATCACCGACGGCAACGTTATGACCGTCACACTCGACAAGCCCTCAACGGTAACCCTTCTTGACAAGGGAATTGAAATTGCAAAAGCGGTCAACACCGAAAAGGCGGTTTTCACGGTTGAAAACGCAATTTTCTGGAATGCCGAAAAGCCTTATCTCTACGAGGTAGTTATCGAGTGCCTCGGTGAGACTATAAAGAAAAAAAGAGGCTTCGTTGACTTTAGCATCAACTCGGAATCCGCATTCTGTGTAAACGGAGTTCCCGTAAAGCTGAAGGGCGTAAACCATCACGATACACACGCGAGTAACGGATGGACGATGACCGAGGAGGAAATAAGGCGCGACCTTCTTCTTATGAAGAAGCTTAATATCAATGCGGTCCGCACCTCTCACTATCCTCCCTCTCCCGTGTTCCTTGAGCTTTGTGACGAAATCGGTCTTTACGTTATGCTTGAAACCGACCTTGAGACTCACGGTCTCGTTACAAGAAGCCGTGACGCAAGAGGCTACGATATGCTTGAGGTACCTGAGATATGGTTTGGAAATTCTCCCGAATGGATAGAAAGCTACGTTGAGAGAATGGTGCGCGCCGTTGAGCGTGACAAGAATGCAACGAGCATTTACTCCTGGTCAACGGGCAACGAATCGGGCTTCTGCGCAGGACATCGGGAAATGGTAAAATACCTCCGCGCACGCGATAAAAAACGCCTTATTCACTGCGAGGACGTATCCCGTCTTGCAGACAGAATAAGGTTTGAGGATTACCTCAAGGGAGAAAAGGAATTTTCCGAATACTACACGATTCCCGATATGCACTCAAGAATGTACTCGGCACATTCCGAGCTTGAAAGATACGCAACAGACCCCGAAATGACACTTCCCTTCTACCTCTGCGAGTACGCACACGCAATGGGCAACGGTCCGGGTGAGATAGACGAGTACTGGAAGCTTATTTACAAATATCCCAAGCTTATCGGCGGATGTATCTGGGAATGGGCGGACCACGTGCTTCTTGACGAAAAAGGAGTTCAGCGCTACGGCGGAGATTTCGGGGACAGAATAAACGACGACAATTTCTGCTCGGACGGTCTCGTGTTCTCCGACAGAAGCTTCAAGGCAGGCTCGTACAACGCAAAAGCAGTATATCAGAATATACGCTGTGAGCTTTGCGATGACCTTCTTACCGTAACAAACCTCTTCGACTTTACCAATCTTTCGGAATACGCCTTCACCTATGAGTGTGTCGTTGACGGAAAGGTAATTGAAAGCAAGAAAATGACCCTCGACCTTGAGCCCAAGGCGAGCGTTGACATAAAGGTTGCGACGGTTGATTCCTGCCACAGAGGAGCGTTTGTCAACTGCTATCTCTACGACTCGGAGGATTACGAGGTTGCCACCTGTCAGCTTGAAATGGCTGTCGAAAGAATCCCTGAAAAAAGATGTACCGAGAGCGTTGCCGTTACCGAGACCGATACGGAATTCAAGGCAAGCGCCAACGGTATGGAGTACACGGTATCCAAGACATACGGCAAGCTTGTAAGCGTCAAGAAAAACGGGCGCGAGCTTCTTACCGCTCCCGTTGAGCTGACTGTAATGCGCGCTCCTCTTGACAACGAGCGCTTTATCAAGCCCAACTGGTACGACCTTTCAAAGAATCGCTCGGCAGAGGGCTTCGATATGCTTATGCAAAAATGCTATTCTTGTACGGCAAGAGATAACGTCGTAAGCGTTGAAGCCTCCCTTTCGGCCCCTACAAGAGTCCCATTTTTAAAATACCGACTCGATATGAGCTTCTTTGCTGACGGAGGTGTAAAATTCAGTCTCTCGGCAAACGTCCGTGAAGGCTGTATGTGGCTTCCGAGACTCGGCTTTGAGTTCAAGCTCCCCTATGACTGCGACAAGTTCGAGTATTTCGGAGACGGACCGCTTGAGTGCTTCTGCGATATGAGGCTTCATACAAAGCGTGCCGTATACCGAAGTGATGCCGACGGCGAGTACGTTAACTACGTTTATCCGCAGGATCACGGCAATCACACACGCACGCAGTATATTGCTCTTGACAACGCACTCCGCTTCTCAACCGACGGTGAATTTACCGCAAACGTGTCCCACTACGATGCACTGACCCTTATGAACGCCTGTCACACAGACGAGATAAAGAAGGCGGATTGTACCGTTGTTCGCATAGATTACAAATGCTCGGGCACGGGCTCTCATTCCTGCGGTTACGAAATGCTTAACAAAAACAAGCTTCTTGAAAAGCATATTGATTTTGAATTTTATATCAACTGATTACAAGGCGGTCTGGATTACTGACCGCCTTGATTTTAAGTGTTGACATTTTTTGTGAATTGTATTAAAATATAAGGTGATAGTTTTCCACCTTGACGAAAGGACAGTTATGGCAGTATTAATTACGGGAGCAACGGGATATATCGGCTCTCATACCGTAGTTGAGCTTTTGAACAGAGGCTATGAGACGGTTCTCGTTGACAATCTTTCAAACTCAGATATCTCCGTTCTTGACAAAATAGAAGAAATAACGGGCAAGCGACCCGTCTTTTACGAGCTTGACGTTGCAATTCGTGAAAACGTAGAAAGGATTTTCTCGGAAAATCATATCGACGCGGTAATACATTTTGCGGGACTTAAGGCTGTTGGAGAATCCTGTAAGCTTCCCTCGCTCTACTATTACAATAACATAGCCTCGGCAACCGCTGTCAGCGACGTTGCCGCGCGTCACGGCTGCTTTAAAATTATCTTTTCCTCCTCTGCAACCGTTTACGGCGAGCCTGAGACCGTGCCGATAACCGAGGATTTTCCGTTACATACCTCCAACCCCTACGGCACCACCAAGCTTCTCATAGAAAATATTTACCGCGATGCATACGCATACGATAACCGCTGGAACATAACGCTTTTGCGCTACTTTAACCCCATCGGCTCTCACGAATCGGGCTTGCTCGGTGACGACCCCAACGGTATCCCGAACAATCTTATGCCCTACATCACGAGAGTTGCCGCAGGACAGCTTGAAAAATTGAGTGTTTTCGGAAACGATTATCCCACCCGCGACGGAACGGGAGTCAGAGACTACATTCACGTCGTTGACCTTGCAATCGGTCACGTTGCCGCGCTCGAAAGGATGACCGAGACGGGCGTACATACCTTCAACTTAGGAACGGGTAAGGGATGTAGCGTGCTTGAGATAATCGAAGCCTTTGAGCGTGTAAACGGAGTTAAGATTCCATACGTTATAACCGAAAGACGTTCGGGAGACGTTCCCGAATACTATGCGGATTCCTCAAAGGCTGAGCGTGAGCTTGGCTGGAAGGCAGAACGAGACATAGACGATATGTGCCGTTCAGCGTGGAATTTCATAGTAAGGACGAAAAAATAACGGGAGATCAATATGAAAAAAACTTTTCTCATCATTTTAACTCTTGCGCTGCTTTTGACCTTCGTTTCCTGCCGTAAAAATACAAACGGCGACGACGAAGGCTTCGGCAAGGACGTTGACATTGAAATGCTTGAGGGAGATTCTCTCAACGTTGTGCTTTTATTACCTGAGACCTGGACGGAATCCTCATCCAGCTATCAGGGAACCGAAATACGCCACTACACCGCCCCTTCCGACGGCAAGGGCGACGTCTTTTCCGAAAGCATATCGGTTACCACAGAGGCTGTGAAGGAGGAAATGACGCTTGAGGCTTACACAAATGCAAACGTTGACGTATTCAAAAAAATATTCAACGGTTTCAAAATGATTTCCGAAGCAGAAGCTATCGCGCTTGGAGACGTTGACGGAATGAGAGTCGTATATTCCTATACCGCAGGAGCGCTTAACATCGTTATCGACCAGACCTTTGCCATCAAGGACGGCAAGGCTTATATGATAACCTGCAACGCAACCGAGGAGTCCTACGGTGAATATTCCGAAATTTTCTCCTCTGCGATAGAAAGCTTTAAAATTAATTAATTATATTTTCCAATTAAGTGAGGACGAAAGCGGAGGTTGAGATTACGAAACGGAGGCGAAGTGTCAAAGCCTAAAATTGACAATAGGTGCAAGAGATGAAAAAGTGGTTTGTGTGTCATGGGTGAAAATAAACAAAGTTTGCTGTTTTCACTTCGCTGTCAGCGGTTTTATAAATGAACTATCTTCCGTTATAAGTTATAACAACTATAATTATAACAACCGTTTTAAAGTTTAAATACAAGCGAAAACATTTATCCGTGTGTTCCGTTTTAGTATTTATATTTGCTGATTTATAACACTGTTCACGCTTTTAGCATAACTGTGTTAAGCTTTAAAAATATGTTAGAGGGTTTATAAAAACTATAGAAACCTTCTTAATAGCTAGGAAAACGGATACTCTTCGGATGATGATAGTCCGATAACAATTTTTAGCGAAGTAGTTGAAAATTTAATGATTTTGTGTTATAGTTCATTTAATACATAAAAACTTGCTATGGCAATTTTAATAAAGTGTTCCCATGCAAAAAAGGAGAGAATAAATGTCGAAAATCAAGTTGATAAACATAAGAATAGAAGCGTATGAAGCTCAAGACACTTTAAGTTTGTACAAAAAAATGGGTTTCGAATTAATTGACTGCCAGCATTATTCTGGAACCGAGTATCGTGGCGAAGGTTGTATTCAACAAGTTGACTATGATTACTATGAGTGTTGTTTTAAATTTGACATGGAAGAAAAAAATGCTAAATCTCGCTTGAAAGCATATAAAAAATACCTACAAAAACGCAAAGAATTATCAAACAAGCGAAGTGAACGTGCAGGTAAAATGTTGTTAACTAAAGCTTTTCTTCCCATTACAATCATACTAACCTTAATAATATTTCCGCTTATTCCTATGATTTTTGACTACGAGTTTGCTGAATTCATTAGTTGGAGGCAAGATATATTTTCTATCGATAAAGAATTGGATGTATTACCCCTAATATCTTCGCTTATTTTGGCTCCTCTGGCGGGAATCTGTGTTTCCCTCATACTTGAACTGATTTTTTATGCATTTACTTTTAAGCGGAGGCGTTTAAAAGCGGCGGATGAAATTCCGACTTTAGAAAAAGAACTCCAAGATATTATCTGCAAAATACAAAACGAAGATTTTTAACAAAATTGACAATGTCTTTTTTGTTGATTAAACTAATTTCAAGTTTTAAGTGATTAGAATTCGATAGCAGTAGGAAAACAAAAAAGCTCTTTGTAAATCTATGTGGTCGCTTCCTAATACAACAGAGTAAGTGCATTTTGGTTTAACCGACACTTAAAGACTCTCGCATAATACGAGATAAATATTTCAGAACATAATCGGCTAATTTTTTAGGTAATTACATCAAAAAAAGGCGCGGTTGCAAAAACCGACTCAATTTTGTTATACTTTTTCGCAACACTTAAACGCTTATCGAAGTAGGGGTAACCTCTCCTTTTTCTTATCACAAGCAAATTTGAAATATTTATACAGACAATACCTAATTTTATTCTAAAATTACAAATTTAAAATGCATCAACTGTTGTGTGGAATATATAATTTTAAAAAACCACTTGACAAATTGCAGTTTCAGTGTTAGAATAATATGCCGCATATTGCAGGTTGGAATATCCGCAAGGATAACCTGCCGTAGCGAGTCGTAAAAGAAAGTGAGGTGCTTTTCGTGTTTGCAGTAATCAAGACTGGCGGAAAGCAGTACAAGGTTCAGGAAGGCGACGTCCTTTTCATTGAAAAACTTAATGCTGCTGACGGAGACGAGGTTGTTTTCGACGAGGTTTTAGCTCTTTCGGACGGCGACAGCTTTGTTGTTGGTACTCCCGTTGTAAGCGGTTCTTCCGTTAAGGCTACCGTTATCAAGAACGGTAAGGGCAAGAAGATCGAGGTCTTCAAGTACAAGCCCAAGAAGAACGAGAAGAAGAAGATCGGTCACAGACAGCCTTACACCAAGGTACAGATTGAGAAAATCGTAAAGGCATGACGAGGGTAAGCTTTTTCAAAGCCAACGGACAGCCTTCGGGGTTTGAAATAAAGGGTCACGCCTGTCTTTCATTTGACACGCCTGACGTTTTATGTGCCGCAATAAGCGGTATGACGATGCTTGTGGCAAACACTCTTACCGAATCCTTCGGCGCGGAGCTTGATTTCATAAGCGACGAGAAAAAGCCTTCCATAAGGCTTGAGGTTCTGTCCTGTCCCGAGGAAAACCGAAACGCCGTTGCAGGCGTATTGAACGGCTTTGCATTACAGCTTCAGGATCTCTCGGAGCAATATCCGAGCAATTTGTACGTTGAGGTACACTAAAATACCACGAAAGGAACAAAAGATTATGATTAGAATCAGTTTGCAGTTTTTTGCACATAAAAAAGGTGTCGGTTCTACCAAGAACGGACGTGATTCCGAATCTAAGAGACTTGGTGCAAAGAAGGCTGACGGTCAGCACTGCGTTGCCGGTAACATCCTTGTTCGTCAGAGAGGAACAAAGATTCATCCCGGTGAAAACGTAAGACGCGGTTCAGACGATACTCTGTTTGCAACAGCAGACGGCATCGTTAAGTTTGAGCCTATGGCAGGCGGCAGAAAGAAAGTCAGCGTTCGCTAATCACGCCATTTTTTAGGGGTTGTTTCAGACATCTGAGACAACCCTTTTTTACGCGAGATAAAGGAGGTTGGGTATTATGTTTATTGACAAGACCGAAATATATATCAAGGCAGGCAACGGCGGTAACGGTTGCGTAGCCTTTCACCGAGAAAAATACGTTGCAGAGGGAGGCCCCTCGGGAGGTGACGGAGGTCACGGAGGCAACGTAGTGTTCGAGGTGGATACGGGTGAGAATACCCTTCTCCCCTTCAGATACAAGCACAAGTTCGTCGCTCGCAACGGAGAGGACGGAAAGCCCGAAAAATTCCACGGCAAGACCGCTGAGGACCTTATCATCAAGGTGCCCCAGGGCACTCTTATCCGTGATGCAAACACGGGCAGACTCCTCTACGATATGGGTGAGGACGGACGCTTTGTTGCCGCAAAGGGCGGTCGAGGAGGCTTTGGAAACGTACATTTCGCAACGCCTACCCGACAGATCCCCCGTTTTGCAAAGGGCGGTACGACGGGTGAGGAAAGAAATCTTATCCTCGAATTGAAGATGCTTGCCGACGTGGGACTTATAGGCTTCCCAAACGTTGGAAAGTCAACCCTTCTCTCTATGGTTTCGGCGGCTAAGCCCAAGATTGCGAACTATCACTTCACTACCCTCTCCCCCATTCTCGGAGTCGTAAAGGTTGATACCTCGGCATTCGTTATGGCGGATATCCCGGGGCTTATCGAGGGTGCAAGTGAGGGCGCAGGCCTCGGACACGCCTTTCTCAGACACGTTGACCGTTGCCGACTTCTCGTGCACGTCGTCGATGCGGCAGGCACCGAGGGGCGTGACCCAATTGACGATATAGAAAAGATAAACCGTGAGCTTGCGGGCTGGAGCGAGGAGCTTGCAGACCGTCCGCAAATTATCGTCGCCAACAAGTGCGACGTCGGTGTACCCGATGAAAACCGTGAAAGACTCGAGGCTTACGCCGAGGAAAACGGACTTCAGCTTTTCTTCATTTCGGCGGCAACGAAAAGCGGTGTAAACGAGCTTCTTTACGCAATTCTTTCTACCCTCTCCACACTTCCCGAGCGTAAATATTACGAGCCCGACGAGATTGAGGAGGTAGAGGAGACAGAGGGTGAGCGTGACTTCACCGTTGAGATTGAAGAGGGCATTTGGTTCCTCGGCGGAGATTGGCTTGAAAAGGTCACCTCCTCGGTAAACTTCGAGGACCGTGAGTCTCTTGCTTATTTCCATAAGGTACTCAAGAACGCAGGCGTTTTCAAGCGCCTTGAGGAAATGGGCATCGGTGACGGCGATACCGTTGACGTTTGCGGCTTTGAATTTGACTACGTTAAATAATTGGTTGAAAACAGACCTTAAATGGTCTGTTTTCTTTATTTTATCAATAAAAGGAGGCTTTTTGAAAAAAGCCCCCTTTACCCGCAAAAACTTTTATGGCTTAAAAAATGAATTGCCCTGAGTGGCAATTCATTTTTTAGGGTTATATATAGACCTAATCTAAAAAACAATTTAGGGTTATATATAGACCTAAGCCGTAAAACAAATTTGGACCATATATAGTCCATGCAAGAGAAAAAATAGGTCTATATATAAACCTAACGTAAAAAATAATTTAGGACTATATATAGACCTAATCCATTATTATAATCAATTTTTGAAAACCGCGTGCTTTTCTACCTTATCGTTTTCCGTTCTGTTTTATTCATAACAAAAAGAGGCATTTCAGCCTCTTTTTTGTGGTCTGGAACATTTTAACATCCCATCAAATTAGTCTTCAATCTCGCAAGTCCAATCTTCATCCCAGGGGACGGTACTTCAAGCGACTCTGTTTTATTCATAATAAAAAGAGGCTTTTCCGCCTCTTTTTATGGTCTGGAACGTTTTAACATCCCATTAAATTAGTCTTCAATCTCGCAAGTCCAATCTTCATCCCAGGGATACTTCATACGAAGCACCTTACCGTCACGCTTAGCGCTTTCCTCGGCATAAATACCCGGAAGAGTCATTTCAAGCCCCTGCTTAAGCGAAATGGGAGCGCCCGTACCCTCGAGGATAGCCTTATAGAAATAGTCGAGCATAGCGTAGTCCATACCGCCGTGACCCGTTGCCTTTTCGTTGCCTGCGTATGCGGGAGGCATATATTCTCCGCCGATCTCCTTCATAGAGGTAGAAAGCTCTCTCATGGAGTTATAACGGATAACAGCCTTGCCCATACGCTCCATTCTCTCCATATAGCCCTCGGTACCGAATACGCGGTAGTTATGATGCTGTACCTGAGCACGACATCTGCCGTTGCGCATAAGACGTACGACAACGCCTGAATCGGTCTGGAACTGTGCGCACATCATATCGTCCTTTTTAACCTCGGAGGGCTCGTCGGAATGATAGCCCGTACCAAAGCAGGTAGCCTTTCTCAAGGGCTCGTCAAGAATAGAAAGAAGCGGGCCGAGAGAGTGGGTGCAATAACGGATGGGAATAAGGAGCTTGCGCCAATCACCGTTTTCATTAAGGTGCTTTCTCTCCTTAGAGCTGGGAAGAGACCAATGAATGTACTCAGCCTCCATACAGTAGGGATTACCTAAAAGCCCCTTATTGTAGAAGTCGTTGAGAAGGAAGGTAAACTTCTGATAGTTGGGATTTGCGCCCGTTGAAATGATAGCCTCGGATTTTTGAGACGCCTTCCAGAGAAGCTCTGCCTCCTTAAGACTTGCAACGTTTGGAATATCCGACAAAACGTTGATGTTTCTTTCAAGTCCCTTTACACAAAATTCAGCGTGAATATCAGCGCCCGTCTCAACGATGACAACGTCAAGATTTGCCTCGTCAAGCATTCTGTCATAATCCTCGTAAAACACGGTCTTTGGGAACATATCCGAAAGAGGTGCGGCAGAAAGCCACTGCTGTTCGTACCAGTTGCGAGGAAGAATATCGCAAGCCGCAGCTATCTCAACGCAGTCAAATTCAGCCGAAAGCTTAAGAAGCTCACGTCCGCGGTGCCCGAGACCTACGACGCCTACACGAATCTTTTCCATAACTAAAACTCCTTTTATCCTTACATTTAATTACTAATTTAAGATAAATGCCCAAAGCATTTTCACAAATTCATTCTATCACAATAAAATATATATTAAAATGGAAAAATCCCATTTTGTGCTGTAAAAAATCCTTTTTTTCTTGATTTTGCAAAATACATCTGCTACAATGTAAAAAACGGAGGTGTATTTGATGGAAGACATTTGCAACTATATTCCCAAGAAGGTTAAAACGGGAGAGATTGATTACCACCACTTTGTATACGAGGCAAGCTACAAAAGACTTAATCAGCCGTTTTTTCACTCAACCTATCGAATGATATTACCGTTCAAGGGCGAGTGTATATACAAGGTAGGAGGCAAGGAGCATCACGTTGCACCGGGCTCTCTGTTCTTTGCATTCCCAAAAACCTCCTTTGAGCTTCTCGGGACAAGCAATTTTACGTATCTTTACATAAGCTTCAACGGAGCAAACGCGCAAGGGTTTCTTGAAAGCTTCGGCATAACTCCCGACAACTGCGTTTTTTCGGGCTTTGAACAGCTCGCGGAGTTCTGGATGAACTCCATACGGCGTATAACCCCCTCCAACGCCAACGCACTCACGGAAAGCGTATTTCTGTATACGCTGTCCTTTATCGGCTCAAACGACAATCAGCCCGAGGAGGTCGAGCGCTTTGACGGAATCACAAAGTACATAGAGCAGAATTACACCGACCCGACCCTTTCCATCAAAAAGCTTGCAGATATCTACTTTTACAGCGAAAAATATCTGTCAGCGCTCTTCAAAAAGAATACGGGAACGAAATTCACCGACTATATAAACACGCGAAGAATAAAGCGCGCGGTCATACTTATGGAGGAAAAGCGTCATTCGATATCCCAGGTTGCCGCAAGCTGCGGATTTTCCGACCCGCTTTACTTCTCCAAGGTGTTCAAGAAAATTATGGGCATAACACCGAGCGAATACTCAAAGCGGCTGAAAAGCAACGGCTGAAAATGAGATAAAAGGGGCTGTAAAAACTCAAACAGTTTTTTACAGTCCCCCCTTTTTTACTTTTTAAGTATCTTTTCAATTACGTCTCCGACAGCCTTCGCCATAGAAGCAAAGCCAAAATCGGTAGGATGGCAGTTATCAACAGTGCCCTCGTCACCGCAAAGCTCACAAAGAGTCTCGTTTGAAATATAGTATACGTTACGGTCTCCCGACGCCAGTGCATTGTTATAGGTTTCAAGAATTATTTCACGACGGTTTATCTCACCGCTGTCAAGTCGGAGCTTGGGTCTGGGCATCATAATAACGGGAAGCTCGGGATGAGCCTTACGAATCATCTTGAACATTCTTTCGTGAGTCTCCTTAAGCTCCGGCACGTGATAAGCGTTATGGTCGTAATCGTAAACGAATACAGACATTTCAAGACCTGCAATATACTCAGCCATAGGAAGCTCGCCACGGGCGTTACCCGAAAAGCCGAGGTTGATATGGTCAAGACTCAGGCGTCTTGAAACGATAGCCTGATAACTCATACCCGGACGGGATGCACAACCGCCCTGAGTTATCGAAGAGCCGTAATACACGACGGGCTTGTCGTTTATATAGGGGGTAGGAGCTTCAACGACCGCATCTCCGTCAAGACCGACGAAAAGCTCGCACACGTCACTGTACAATGGGAAATTTATGCATATCTCACGCAGCTTCTTGCCACTCGGAAACTCAAATAAGCTTTCATATCCCGTTTCAATCGCAAACGGCGGTGTAAAGGTTTTTGTATAAACGCCGTCAACGTACATATCAAAGCCCGCCGAGCCCGTAAGAGCAAAATGGGGCATTTTACCTATCTTTTCCATACGCACGGAAATAGCAACGCAGCCACTGTCGGTCTTAAAACGCACTCTTCCTCCCGCGGTGTTCGTGTGAAGATATACGACACCCTCACTCACCTGTTCCGCAACCGCCCTGGGCATTCTCGTGAATTTTCTTCCCTCTCGGAAAACTCCGTTTATAACGAAGGGCTTTTCCTCGGCGGAATAAAATTTCACACCCTCTCGCGTAATGCTTTTACCGACCGCGAAGTTTTTATCAATTTCAGCAATATTCGACATTTTACCTTACTCCGTTCATCTATTCTTTCTCCGAAAATATATATTCCGTTATTTAAGTTTATTACTAAACTGCGCCTTTGTCAAGTGCTTTTTGCCTTGACAGATTTTTTTCGTTGTGATAAAATATCAAAAAATATAAGCAAAAAAGGATATTGAAAATGCTTAACAAAACGCTTCTGACGGATATCGGCATTGAGCCGAGTGACGTCGATATAATTCTTGAGGCAGACTCAAGGCTTGGTGACAAAATACAAAAAATAACCGATGAATATATAAAAGAGCTCAACCGCGAGCCGTTTACTCATTACACCGCCGAGAGCAATCTTGCCTCGTATCAGAAGGCAACCGCATACGGTAGTGAGATTATGTCACTCGACAAGGAAAATGAGTATCTTGCCCGTCTTTTAGGATGGCTCCACCTTATGCCCTACCTTGAAGAGCTTTACCGCAAGCTCGGTTTTCCCTATTCTCTCTTCTGCGATACCGCAAGAGATATAGTCTTTAAGATAAACGAGTGCAAGGCAACCTACGGCAAGCTCGGAGTTTTCGTCGATTGGTTTTTCATATTCATTGAGCTAAGACTCTTTACGCTGGGCAGACTTGAGTTTGAGCTTACCTCATCACCTATGGAGGATTACACCTACGACGGCTACACGATAAAAAAGGGCGACCCCGTTTTCTCCTGTCATATACCGACGGGAGCGCCTCTCACCGAAGAGGTCTGCTACGATGCACTTGACAGAGCCTACGCCTTTTTCAAGCCACACCTCAAGAGCAATATACTCCCCGTCATCTGTCTGTCCTGGCTTCTCTATTCCGAGTATCCCAAGAAAATATACTCCGAAGGCTCAAACCTGATGAAATTCTCCCGTCTTTTTGATATCGTTACCGACACCAAGACCGACACCTTCCACGATGCGTGGCGAGTGTTTGGCTGTGAGCTCGGAGAATCCACCGAGGGACTTCCGCAAGCCACCTCGTTACAGTGCGCGTTTATTGATTACATAAATAACGGCGGAAGCTTCGGCTACGGTCACGGAGTATTACTGTACGACGGAGAGAAAAAGAAAATAATAAACGTATAAAAAGTGGCAGAGAAATCTGCCACTTTTTTACGTATTCCTTTTATCCTTCATCTGTATAAATATTCCAATGACAATTATCGCAAGACCGATAAGTGACCAGGGCTTGAACGCCTCCTTAAGCACGAGTGTCGTCCATACAAGTGACAAAAAGGGAGTTATATACGCAAGGTTTGAAATCTTTGCGGTATCTCCGTATTCAAGAGCGAGCGCCCAAGAGGTATAAGCCACGGCGGTGGTAAATATACCGCTCCACAAAATGCCGACTGTCTGAGACGGCTCAATAGTAAAGCCGTCACGGGTCACAAGCACCCATACAAGCGACACGATGAAGGATGCGACATAATAAAGAAGCATTGAAAGATATTTGTTATACGGCTTCTGCTTATTGAGTATCGAGAAAAGACCGTAAGCCACGGCGGCAATAATGCAATAAACCGCACCCGACAAGGTATTTGCCGAAATACTCAAGAGACTTCCGTTTGAGGTTACCACGACAACGCCGATAAAGGACAAAAGAATTGCAATTGCCTTTCTCACCGTCATTTTCTCTTTAAGTATGATACAAGCAAACACTACCGTCATAATCGGCCAGAGATAATTGATTATAAAGGCTTGAGACGCCTCCATTCTGTCAATGCCGATATAAAGGCACAGGTGGTATATAAATATACCTATCGTACCAAGTAAAAACGTATATGCAAAGTCCTTGAGCTTAAAGCCCTTAAGCTCACGGATAGTCCCCTTGGCAATATTCACTGCAAGCAAAAACACTGTTGAGAGCAGTGAGCTTATCAGGGTTATCTGCATACTGTTCAGGCTTCCCAAAAGAAGCTTCGTTACTGTTGCGGTGGTTGACCAAAGAAAAATCGAGACACCTGCGTAAATGTATTCCTTTTTCATAAGCTATTAATTTCCTCTTCAAGACGGCGGTTTTCCTCGATTTTTTCCTCAACGCCCTTTTTAAGTGCGGTAAGGTAGCTTTTCCAAGCGTTACCCGATGGAGAAATGAATGGATTCCCTCCCTCAAGAAGCTGTTTTTCACGCTTGCCGAACGTGTCGTTGTTCCCCGGATGGTTTCCGAGCTGGATATCCACCCTCTCATCAAAAACCTTGTCAATGGATTCAAGCATTATCTCGGGCATATTTGAGGGGAGCTCGTAATGGAAGGTATGCGGAAGAGTTACCGCACCGAGTCCCGCACCGCCGAAGGTTGCGGCAACGTACTCCTTACCCTCCCAGGTTGTATTGATAAAGAAGGTCATAACGCCTATCGTATGACCCGGAGTCAAAACGCAACGGATACGGGTATTGCCAAGCTCAAACACCTCTCCGTCCTCAAGCAAACGATCGAATTCGGGAATTTTTGCAAACGGGAAAAGCTTGTCGTTCATATGAGCACGCTTTGGGCACTCCTTGACGGAGTCTCCGTCAACACGGCTTATAGCAAGCTTCGTTCCGTACATATGCTTGAAATCGTTTGAGGCGCCGAAATGGTCGTAATGTCCGTGAGAATGAATTATCCACTTAACGTCCTTCGGGTCAAAGCCTGCACGGAATATGGTATCAACAAGAAGCTGTACCGCTCCGAGATAGCCCGAGTCGATAAGTATAAGGCCGTCACCCGTATCAATAAGGTGAATGCAAACGCACTTGTCACCTACGTACCAGATGTTGTCACTTATTTTAAATGGCTCAACCCTTGCGATTGCGGGGTTTTCAAAAAAAGCCTTGTGATTTGCCCAATGCGTTTTATAATATTCTTGAAATTTAGCCTCTAAAAATTCTTCCCTCGTCATTTTACACCTCTTAAAATTTAACGGTTTCACCCGACCTTACGCAATAAAGAGCATCGTCACGGGTCAGCCATACGTCGATACGCGTGGGATTGTAGGCACGCGTGCCGTCAGCCGAATAAACGAGCGACTTATACGCCTCTGTGTATTCGTAAATTTCCATATTAGTTGCGTACCAGATATCGTCTCTGCCCGAAATCTTATCGCATATCTCGTCAAGGCGCTCCCAGTTGTTATTCATATCAAACTCATAGCTGTGTCCCCAAAGATAAAAGAGTCTCGGGAAGCGCTGGGTTATATAAAGCTCATCCGTTTTAATTGAGCAGAACTCGTCAAGCCACAGAAAGAGATTAGGATTCTGATGATGAGCGGTAGGCATCCAGCGGTGCCAATCCTCAGGAAGCCTGAAGGAATTGTTGTCACCTGCAAGAGTGCGTGAATAAACGATATCAAGCTCGGAAAGATACTGCTTCGTCTGCTCGTAGCTTGCGCCGTTGTGAAAACGGGTAATACCGAAATCGGGATAAGCCATACCGCGTATGATGATACCGAAGCGCTCCTCAAGCTCAAGACGACATTCAAGCACGTCCTTTATGCCCTCAACGGCACGGAGACCGCCCGACGCTCTGTGAAGCGCGCCGTGAACTGCAATTTCGTGTCCTCTGTCAAGGAATTTTTCACGGATGACGTCATCGCTGAGAGCCTGCGAATGCTTTTTCGTGCAGAGGTTGAAGGTCGCCTTTAGCCCTGCCTCGCTGATTCTGTCGGCAAAGCGAGGGTCGAATTTACAGCCGTCGTCATAGCTCATTGTAAAAGCCTTTGCAAGACCGTTGGGGAATCTCATAAACTGGTATCTCATAACACATTCTCCTTAATATTTAAAGCTTGTCTTAAATATATCACCATATCAAGCCGTTTGTCAAGGCTTTGCGGAATTTGTGAGGATATTTTACAAAAAAATGCGACGGTATTCCAAGCCGTCGCAATTTTTTCACATTTCATCCGCAAGAGAGCGTCTCTTTTTCCACTTTCCCGACAGAAAATATATCATACTCGGTATAGCGTAGCCGTAGGGCGCAAGCGCATAGCCGAGAACGAATCCGAAAAAGCCCATTTCAAGAATAATTCCGAAAAGATAGCTGAGTCCTACTCGGAGAATAACTCCGTCAAGTAATGCGAGCACCATTGAAAGACGGGCGTGACCGATGCCCTGAATGAAGGCTCCGCTTCCGCGCATAACCGCAAACGCAGGGAACATCCACAAAATTGCCTTGATAAACGTACCCGACATTTCGTGTACCGCCGTGTCGTCCGAGAATACCATAAACAGCTCCTTGCCGAAGCAGATATACAGAGTCATACACAAAGCCGTGAATATCGACGAATAGACCCAGGCAAAATATACCGTACGTTTTGCTCTTCCGTGCTCCTTTGCGCCGATATTCTGGCTTATCATAGGAGTTGCGGCATACTGAATACCCTGAGAAACCTTATTGATGATATCGTCTATCCTCATACCTACGCCAAAGGTTGCCGAGGCAACGACGCTTATATCGTTTACGACCGAGTTAACGAAGAGCATTGATATATTGATAAAGCCCGATTGCACCGCCATCGGTGCTCCGAGTGCGATTATCATTTTTGCATATCCCGACTCTATGCGGAAGCTGTCACGGTCAAAGCCGAAGCCAAACTCCTCACGCCTCTTGTAAAGGTAATACGCCGAAAAGATAAAGGATGCCGCCTGACCGATAATGGTTGCCCAAGCCGCTCCCGCTACTCCCCAGCCTAAAAGACCCGTGAAGAGAAGGTCGAGCACAAGATTTATAACAGAGGCAATTACGATGAAAAGAAGCGGTCTTTTGGAGTCACCCATACCTCGCAGAACTGCGGAAACCATATTGTAGCCCGCCGTGAATACAAGACCCGCAGCGCATATGACGAGGTAATCCATTGCCATTCCGTAGGACTCCTCGGGAATGTTCATAAGGTCGAATATTCCGTGACGGAGCAAGAGAAAGCCCGCCGTGAAAATAAGCGCGGTTATAACGAGAATATCGAAAAGCGTTCCGATTATTCTGTTGAGTCGGTCACGCTTGCCCGCTCCGAGTGCCTGAGACACAAGCACCTGACCTGCATTGGATACGCCGAAGCAGACCATTACCGCAAGGTTTACGATAAGACTGCTTTGAGATACCGCCGAAAGTCCCGCCGTGCCGACAAACTTGCCGACAATCATCATATCTATCGTGCTGTAAAGCACCTGAAGGGCGTTTGACGCCATAAACGGAAGCGTGAAAAATAATAGCTGTCGCGGTATGCTTCCCTTTGTAAAATCCTTTGTTATACTGCTCATAATTCCTACCCTGATTTTTTTCGATGCTTATATAATACCACCGTTTCAAAAATATTGCAATTGACTTTTGCAATTATTTATTATAATATTTTTTAAGGTAACGTCCGTACGCCTTGTTTTCAAAAACGGTGCTCGGATAAAACAGATTTCAAAATTCAACCCCTTTAATACGGAGGTAAAACAATGTCAGAGGAAAAGAAAATCCCGACACCGTCAACACCGAAAGCACAGGAGGAGAAGTTGTCTCCAGAAAAGAAGGAAGCTATCCTGAACGCATTCAGGGAAAAATTGAGGAAATACTACACAACAGGCACAATGTCATTCGAGCACAAAATGGGGATGGACGAAAAGCAGGACAAGTAGGTATCGCACAATTTCATTCTTTTATATTTTCTCACATTCATACCCGCCGTGGCAAACAAAAAAAGACACCCTTTGGTGTACCTTCGATAAAGCAGGTGCGCCACTTTTTATTTGACAAACATTAGAAATATTAATATAATTAAAATACAACGGAGCGTTGGATTTGGGTCGCTAATCAGTATCTTCTCTTTTTGAAATTTGTGTGCGATAATATAAACACGGTACCGAATAATATATTCAAGGAGAAATCTGATGTTACAACCTATTGGAAAAAACATTCGCAAATTAAGAAAAGAACGCAATTTGACCCAAGAAGAATTGGCAGAACTGCTAAATGTTACTTCACAAGCAGTATCAAAATGGGAGAATGGAACGGGAATGCCCGATATTTCACAAATAATTCCTCTCGCAAGTGTTTTTGGCGTTAGCACAGATCTATTATTTGGTGTATCCGACCAAAACGAACAGAATGATGTTGAAAGAATCATTGAAGAACTGCATACAAAAAAACAAAATTTAGAAATTGATGACTATGAAGAATATAAGCAAAAAATTGAGGTGCTAAAGCATTATCCCAACAATTTTACGCTTATTTACAGTTGCTTTGTAACAGGCTGCTTAATTTTGTGTACCGAATGGCAAGAAAAACTATCCAAAGAAGAACTAAAAGCAATATACAATGAGTGTATAAGACAAAGCAACGTGATTTTCGCTCACTGCCCTAACACAGAGATAGTTATTAATACCAAAAGAGAACTTGCTCAACTTTTAACTATGAAAGACGAAAAGGATAGGGCTTTGAATTTAATAAACGAATTGCCGAATAGCGTATCTGATGTTTCAAGTATGCTTTTGGCTGGATTCTTTATTAGTAATCAGGACTGGGCAAGCGCAATAGAAGTTTGTCATAAAAATATATATGAGCTTCTTTGCGAAATGCAGCATCAAGCCAATCTTCTTGCGAGAGCATATATGAGAAACGGAGACTATGAAAAAGCTGAAATCATATGCCTCACGATGCTTGATTTAATAAAAGCCATTTTCAAAAATGAGACTTATACACCGCCGTTGCATCTTGAGCAAGTGCTGTATCGTTTCCTTGCTATTTGCGCTTTAAGAAAATCCGATGAAAATAAGGCGATCCAATATCTTGAAGAAATGTATCAATATACAATGAATCAAGCAGAATCTTTTCAAAAAATCAAGCATGTGAAAACCCCTCTGCTTGAAAGTTACAAAATGGATTTCAATTATCCTTATTATGAGCCGAAAGAAATTTTACTTGACGAATTTGAGAAAGAGTGTTTTAAGGTGCTTTCAAACAATCAATCATTCTTGAATTTGAAACAAAAAATTCAAAACTTGGAAGAATAAACATTGCCTGATCCGCGTGGCTTGGCTTTTGTGTCCACAAAAGCAGTGCTTGTCAGGAAATTTGACAAGTCATAGATAAACATAAAAAAAGGATCCCTTGTGTGAAGGGAGCTGACGCCGTAGGCGGCTGAGGGATTGTTTTGCGATGAGAGTTTTACTTTTACAATCCCTCCGTCTTGCTTCGCAAGCCACCTCCCTTTACACAAGGGAGGCTTCTCAGCGCACGCTTTTAGCAAAAAAAGAAACAGCTCGAATACCGGAGGAAGCGAAAGCTTCAACATCTCTCCGCGTGACAAAACTGTTTCTGATAACAGTATATAGCACAGGATTAAAAAGTCAAGGAAAATCATTGAAGCATTACGCAATCACAAGCAGAAAACGAACGAAAAGCATGACAAGTAGGTATCGCGCAATTTCATTCTTTTATATTTTCTCACATTCATACCCGCCGTGGCAAACAAAAAAAGACACCCTTTGGCGTGCCTTCGATAAAGCAGATTTGAAATGTAGAAAATGCCGAGAGTAACCACTTCGGGTTCTCTCGGCATTAATTTTTACACATATATTATACCGCAAAATCAGCAAAAAATCAAGCCTTGTATTTACAAAATTAATATGCTATAATTAACAAAATCAAAAAAGGAGTGCTGTCAGATGATTTTGAATGCATTGGATGAAGTTTTGTTTTGGGATGATATTGCTGCCTTAAAGACCTTTACAAAGCAGAATTGCGATAGATTTTATCCACACGATTTTGAAAATTACCTTAAGAATCAAGAATCGTTTTTCAAGTCGGTTATCCCCAATAAAGCAGAATTCATTCGTCGATTAGAAAGCTATGCAAAGGTCGGAATGCCTTTTTGGATTTCGGGCAGAAATGAGCTTAGTGATGATATTGATGCAAAGTCGATGATTAAGGCTATTTCTGTAAGTTCTAAAATCGATAACGGAGAACAAAAAGCCAAACAAGCGTCAAAATGGCAAGAAAGCAATCCGTTATTTTGGAAATTCTACACTAATAATATCCTACATCAACAAGACAATCGGATTCTTGAACTCACGATAGGTGCAGGTGGAGGAACAAACGCGGTAATGAGAGAAATGACACCTCGTGATTATTATATGGGTGTTGATATAGATTTTGTTTGTGCAAAAAACGCTGACGCTCTCGCTAAATATTATAACATCAACGGTTTGGGTATTGCCACATCGTTATGGAAATTGCCTTTTGATGATTGTATGTTTAC
>JAFSID010000063.1 GCA_017439965.1 Clostridia bacterium
GTTATCTGCGAGATAGTAACGCCTCGAAATATGAAAATATTCCATCGGCATTACTACTCTTGATGCCTTGTACTGCTCGTTTCTCTTTGTCAAGATTTCAGATAAGCGTCGCATTACTTCGTTATCTGCGAGATAGTAACGCCTCGAAATATGAAAATATTCCATCGGCATTACTACTCTTGATGCCTTGTACTGCTCGTTTCTCTTTGTCAAGATTTCAGATAAGCGTCGCATTACTTCGTTATCTGCATACAATTCGTATAAACTATGCTTATAAATAAAATTAAAGGAGTTTTTATAATGATAATTGATAAAAACGGTAACAAATGGTTTAAGGTTGGACTCCACGTACATACCAATCGCTCTGACGGAGCGTTTTCGCCCGAGGCTGCCGCAAGGCGCTATAAGGAGGAAGGCTTTGATGCCGTTGCGCTTACTGACCATTGGATACACGGTGATGAAGGTGAGCTTGAAGGGTTGAAAATATTATCCGGCTGTGAGTACAATCTCGGAGCCTCGGATACAGCCGTTGACGTTATTCATATCGTTGGCGTTGGTATGACATCACCGCTTGACGTACCCCGTGATATATCCCGTCAGGAGCTTATTGATAAAATAAACGAGGCAGGAGGTATCGCAATTCTCGCACATCCCGCCTGGTCTCTCAACAGCACTCAGCAGATAGAGTCGCTTCACGGCTTTTCTGCGCTCGAAATATATAATTCGGTTTCCGACGTGTGCCAAAGCTTCAGACCCTATTCGGGAATTATCGTTGACCTTCTTGCAAATGACGGCTATATTCTCCCTCTCGTTGCTACCGACGATACGCATTATTACGAGGGAGAGGATGATTGCAAATCCTTCGTTATGGTACGCGCTGAGTCCCTTACTCGTGAGAATATCCTTAACGCTATCCGTAACGGTGACTTTTATGCTTCTCAAGGTCCCGAGCTTTACACACGCCGTGAGGGTAATAAAATAATTGCCGATTTTTCCGAGTGTGTCAAGGCTTGCTTTATGTCTAACGGCGCTTGGGTTGCAGGAAGAGTTCATAAGGGCGAGTGTCTTACTCACCTCGAATATGAGCCTGCGCCCTTTGAAAAGTGGGTAAGGCTTGAGGTGTATGATAAATATGGTAATACCGCTTGGTCCAACATTTTTGGCCTCAGATAAACATCGCATTACTTCGTTATCTGCGAGATAGTAACGCCTCGAAATACATAGGTATTCCATCGGCATTACTACTCTTGATGCCTTGTACTGCTCGTTTCTCTTCGTCAAGACTTCAGATAAACGTCGCATTATATACATATAAAGGAATAAGCTATGGAAATAATTGCACAGGTTTTAAGTATAATCGGGATGATTGGCACGGTATTTGCCTTTCAGATAAAAAAGACGAGTCACTTTTGTATTATGTCGGTATTCACCTGCTCGCTTTTTGCGACAAGCTATTTGCTTCTCGGCTCACCGACCAGCGCCATAATAAATTTGGTGTGTGCTATAAGAGGAATACTTGCATCAAATTCAAAAACGAAGAAAAAGCTGAGCTTCGGTATAATCTGTCTTGCCATAATCGGAGTGACCGCCTTAACCTTCAACGGTATTCTGTCGGTGCTTGTATGCGTTGCCGAGCTTGTCGGTACCTTTGCAATGTGGTTTGCCACCGAGATTGGTATCCGCAAGTACAGAATTTTCATTCAGTCACCGCTTTGGCTCATCAATAACGTTTGCGTATTTACGATTGGCGGTATAATCTGCGAGCTTTTCTCTATGGTGTCGGCAATTATATTCTGGATAAGAATGACAAGAAAAAATAAGGCGTAAAAAAGGGGCTGTAAAAAAACTTGGTTAGAGTTTTTTTACAGTCCTTTTGTTGATTTTCTGATGGCCAGAGACGGTTGAAATACCTTTTTGTAGGGCCATTCAAGCTCCTTTGATATCATTGACAGAATTGCTCTTGCGGCAGCTCTTCCGAGATTTTCCTTCGGGTGAATTACGCTCGTAAGGGTAGGTGAAAGGGTAGATGCAATCACCGTATCGTCAACGCTTATTACCGAAACGTCATCGGGGATTGCGACGTTGACAGAGGCGAGTATGTCATAGCATTTTTTTGCAACTCCGTCGTTGAAGCAAAAGATTCCGTCAATATTCCCTTTCTGTATAAGCGCCGAAAGTCTTTTTGCAAAGTCCTCGGTATACTCCAGAACGTGTGTGCTTCCTTTAAACGAGGAGATAAAGCCGTCGAGTCTTTCCTTTGAATCGGTACGCTTCGGATAGCTTACCGCACACGCTTTTTCAATTCCGAGACTTTTAAAATAGTCTGCCGAAATCCTTCCCGCCTGAAACTCGTCCATTACAACGTAGCTTTCGGGAAGATTTTTGTAAAAGGTGTCTATCATAACGTAAGGGATACCGCAAGAGGTAAGCCTTGAAAGAACTGAAACGAGGCCTTCGGGAGCGTTTTCCGAGAGGTTTGACGGCTGAAAGATTATGCCGTTGGTCTTATCAAGCATTGCGTTTTCAATAAGCCCCGTTATAACGTCGGCGTCGTTTTTCGTGTCTGCCATAACTACGTTGACGTTTTCCGATTCAAGCACCTCACATATAGAGCGGAGGTAATAGGGAATAAAATCAACCTCGGCAAGATTTAAGAATATATCGACACGGCTCTTTTTCAGGTTGAGAGTGGCACGGCAAAAGGTTCCCTTGCCGTGTCTTTTTTCGAGAAGCCCCTCGTTTACAAGAACGCTCAGTGCCTCGCGTACGGTAAGTCTTGCGACGCCGTAAAGCTTTATCATTTCGTTTTCACTCGGGAGCATATCCCCGACCTTTATCTGTCCCGTCTTTATCTGTCCGCGAATTGTGTCCGCAAGCTGAACGTATAACGGAACGGAGCTGTTTCTTTTTATCATCGTAATACCACGCTTAATACCCGTCTGAATGATTGACGCTGAATTTTATTTTCGACATCCTAGATTCATTATAACGATAATCGAAAGTCGAAATTCAAGAATTTCGACAGCAAAGCTTTGATTTGCTAACAGTTTTCTTTGAGAAAACTGTCGATTTTCGTTCAAATGAATGTAGTCCAAAAAGCAATTTGCCTTTTCGACATCCTACATTCATTATACAACAAGATTTTCAAAAAATCAATAAGGTGTTGACAAGTATGTTTTTGTGTGATATAATCCAACTTGTACAGATGAGTTAAAAAGGAGGCTAATATGCAGAAGCTTTTAACCTTTGACGTCGGCACGACGGCAATGAAATGCATCTTGTTTGACGAAAATTTCAATCAGCTTTTTTTCGCGCGTTGCGAATATGATATAAGCACTCCGTCGGAGCGGATTGCCGAGCTTGACCCTGAAATTTATTTTTCCACCTTTCTTGAATGCGTTAATAAAATGCGAGATTCGGGGATAGATACAAGGCAAATATCCTCAATAACCTTTACGACTCAAGGGGAGACTCTTATACCCGTTGACCGTGACGGCAGACCTCTTACCTCCGCTATCGTATGGCTTGACACAAGAGCCGAAAGGGAAGCGGAGGATTTGAGAGAGCTTATAGGCGACGAGGAAATATACCGCCATACAGGTCTTTGGGGAATAGACGGCGCACTTCCGTCGGCTAAGGTGCTTTGGCTTTCGAAAAACAAGCCCGAAATCTACGAAAGACTGTTCAAGCTCCTTTTGGTTGAGGATTACCTCATATACAGACTCACGGGACGCTTCGTATCCGAAGCCTCTCTTCAATCCTCGACGGGATGGTATGATATAAACGGTGAAACGCTCTTTTCGGATATGGCAAGTGCTTGCGGAATAAGAGGGGATATGCTTCCCGAAATTCTGCCCTGTGCTACGGTGGTAGGAAAGCCGTTTGACGAATTCGGATTCGGAGAAAATACGGTCGTTACAACGGGTGCTATGGACCAGATATCCTCGGCGGTCGGCATCGGCAATATCCGAGAGGGAATTTTCAGTGAGACCACGGGCACCGCTCTCGTTGTGGGAATTACGGTTGAAAAGCCCGTTTACGATACGAAAACTCCCATAACGGTATATAAGCACTACGACGGAAAATTTATATATATGCCCTATTATTCTACTGCGGGAATGGCGCTCAAGTGGTTCAGAGATACGCTTATGCCGTATGCGGAGGAGGAGGGACGAAGGAGAGGACTTTCAGCGTACGAGTATATAGATACTGTTGCGGAAAAATCTCCTGCAGGCTGTCGGGGGACTATAATGCTTCCGAGTCTTTCACACGGCGGAGGATTTTCAGGCATTACTCTTACTACGGACATTTCGGATATGGCAAGAAGCGTGCTTGAGGCGGTTGCTTATACTCTTCGCGGAATAATCGAGCTTGCAGAGGCGCGCGGAATAAAAATCAACGAGGTTTATTCTCTCGGAGGAGGCTCGAAAAGTCCTTTGTGGGAGCGGATAAAGGCGGACGTATGTCAGAAAAGCTTTATACCCGTTGATTTTCCCGAAACAACGGCGCTCGGTGCCGCTGTTCTTGCCTCGGTCTCAATCGGAATTTATGAGAGCGTTGACGTCGCTCTGTCAAAAAACAAAATATCGGGCAGGGTAATCGGCGCAGAGAGAGAAGCCCTTGCGGCATATGATGAAAATTATAAAAAATTTACAAAATACATTCAGGAGGACCAACAATGAAAAATATGAAAAAAGCCAACGTCGTAATGCTTAGCGTTGGAGAACAGCAATATCCTCAGGATTATCTGGCTGGGGTTATTTCCGAGCTTGAGGGCGAGGTTAAAAAGATGGATTGTAATATCGTCGGATGCTATACGGTAATGAACTTTTCCGATGCGCAAAGGGTTGCCGACGAGCTTTCGGGAAAGAGCGTTGACCTCTTTATCGTTGACTTCGTATCCTGGCACATTACGACCAATATTATGCATATTCTCAAAAATTACCGCGACGTACCCCTTCTTATATGGGCTATCGGCGGATTTACCGACAAGACGGGCAAGCTTCACGCTCCTGCGGCAGGTGCGGGTATCACGGGCTTTATCCCGATTGTCAAGGAGATGGGCTATAAGTATAAGATTATTGCGGAAAAGCCCGACAGTGCCCATGCGTATGACGAGGTAGCAAGCTACATACATTCTGTAAGCTGTGCTCTCACTGTTAAGGCGGCAAGAATCGGTCTTATCGGATATGCGGATATGGGACTTTATACCTGCGCATACGATAAGACGGCGCTCTTTAATAAGATTGGTATTGATATCGAAAATTATGACGGATACAGAATTGCAAATCTTATGGATGAGTTCCCCGAGGAGCGTGTCAAAGAGACAATGGAATGGATAAGAAGTACCGCCAAGGCGCAGAATAACATTCCCGACAAGGCTCTTGAAAGGGTTACCCGTCTCTATCTTGCAATGAAGGATAGCGCTGACGGACGTAATCTTGACGCCATTTCCGTAAAGTGTGTAGACGGTATTACTAAGCTGGGATTCAATCCCTGCCTTGCTCAGTCACTTCTTGCGGACAAGGACGTATCCGTAATCTGTGAGTGCGATGCTTACGGTCTTGTGACGAGCATTCTTCTTTCCACCGTTTCAAATCAGACCTCCGCCTTCGTTGAGCATTACGAGGTGTTTGACAAGGAGGTGCTTGTAGGTGTTTGCGGATTTATACCGCGTGATTTTATTGACGGTGACTTTGAAATTAAATCAGCAAACCTCGGTGAGTACAACACGGGCATCAGTAACGTGTCAAGGCTCAAGTGCGGTGAGATAACCTACGGACGCTTCTATTCGGATAAGGGACAGTTCAAGATGTTCCTCCAGCATGGCAAGACCAAGCCTCTCGGTAAGTGGACTGAGCTTGGATGGGAGGAGCCTACCCCCGATTTTCCTGCGGCACTTCTCGAACCTGAAATGCCTATTATTGAGTATCTTGACAAGGTACCCGGTCAGCATATTATTATGACCTTCGGAGATTGGACCGACAAGCTTCGTGAGGTTTGTAATCTTCTTGATATTGAAGTAGTGGAGTGATAAAAATGAGAGAATTTAAGAAATTTGAAAGAGGAGCCGAAAAATCTGCGCGTACCGGTGACGGAATGCTCAAGCTTGCATTTTTTGACGTTGACCTTAAAAATTCAAGCCTTCTTATGAGTATAGACGATTTTGACGATAAGATTTTTGAAGAGCGCTTTATTGTAAAGTCGGGTGAATGGCATACCGAGGACGGTTGGGTAGTCGGAAAGAACCCGAAAATGTGTCCGGGAATGATAATCTCCAAGGAGGACTTTTTCGGCAACGTTATGCTTGAATTGACGGTGCAGATGGTACCTCCCGCAACTCACGATATAAACGTAATGATAAACGGTGAGTGGGACGAGGAAAAGGACGAGAGAGGCAACGCATACGTTGCGGGAATGGAAGCGTTCTGGCATGGAAACGTCGGCTTTGAAAAGTCTCCCGAGTACAAGCTTACCGCCGCAACTCCGTTGTTTGATTTTGATCCCACAAGGGAATATAATTTCAAGATGGGTAACGTTGAGGGAAAGGTTTTCGTTCTCGTTGACGATAAGCTTTGTCTTGAAATCTCCGACCCCGATCCGCTTGATACCTCAAAATACGGAAGAATCGGCTTTGAGGCATATTCGAGCTGGTGGAAATTCAAGAACGTGCGCGTGTACGGCTTGAAGTATGATAGGATAGAGGAATACTACAACCCCGAATTTTAGGAGGATACTATGTCGGTTAAAATTTGTATTATAGGTGCGGGAAGCTGTTCTTTTTCGGTTAATCTTGTAAAGGATCTTTGCCTTAATAATAATTTTAAGGATGCCACGGTTACTCTCGTTGACATAAATGAGGAAAGGCTTAACGCCATCTACGGTCTTTGCGTAAGATACCGAGAGGAGCTTGGAGGCTCTGTCAATATTGAAAAGAGCATGGACAGACGAAGCGCAATGAAGGGCGCGGATTTCGTTATGAACGTAGCGCTCGACGGCGGTCACGAAAGATTCAAGCAGGGAATTGACGTGTCGTATAAGAACGGCTATCGCTTTGGCGGAAGCCTTCACATCGTTCACGACGAGGGCTTTTACATCAACTTCCATCAACTCTCGCTTATGGAGGAGATCCTCAAGGATACTCTTGAAATATGCCCCAAGGCGTATTACATTCTCGTTGCAAATCCCGTTCAGGCAGGAGTTACCTACCTTCAGAGAAAGTATAAGGACGCCAAGGTGATTGGTATGTGCCACGGCTTTAACGGAGCATATAAGGTGGCACGTGCGATGGGATTTGATAAGGAGGACGTATCCTTTGAAATTGCAGGTGTAAATCACTTTATATGGATGACCGAGTTTAAATACAAGGGTGAGGACGCTTATCCGCTTCTTGATAAATGGATTGAGGAGCACGGCGGACTTTTGGTTGATAGCGAGGAGGAGCTTAAGAGCTTCGGTCTTGCAGGAGACGAGGTCAATCGCAAGGCGGTAGACCTCTATCACCGCTACGGTCTTTTCCCGATAGGTGATACTCCCAGCTCAGGCGGAGGCGCTTGGGGATGGGAATACCACACGGATGATGAAACCGAGAAGTATTATCAGTGCCGTCCTTATGAATGGTACGGAATAATGTTCAAGGGAAATGCAGGCTTTACAAAGGAGCTTGAGCATATCGTTGCGGATAAGAGCGTTAAGGTAAGTGACGTATTTCCGCCTCACGTATCTCCCGAGCCTATGATACCCTTGATGGAGGGACTTGCATTTGATACCAACACGCGAGTCGTTGTAAATATATTGAATGACGGCGGATATATGAAGGGGCTTCCGACCGATTACGAGGTTGAAATTGCCGCAAATATCGATAAGAATGGCGTACATCCTATCTGCAACGACGGACTCCCGAAGCCCATTATGGCGCATCTTTTCCGTGACAGAATTGCTCCCGTTGAGCTTGAGCTTGCGGCGTTTGAAAATCACAGCAAGGAGCTGCTTGTTGACCTCGTTATGACAGACCCGTGGACGAAATCACGCGCTCAGGCAGAAAAGCTTGTGCAGGATATACTCGACCTTCCCATAAACTCCCGTATGAAAGAGTATTACAGGTGACGAAATGCTGAAAAATATAAAACGCTCTTTAAAGGATTTGCTTGGTGCAGAATATATGAGCGCCGTGAAAAGCGTTGCGGTTGAGATAAACGGAATGGATGAGTCGGAGGCAGACGCGCTTATCAACGAGGAGGTGGAATTTCTTCCGAAGTCCTACGTTGAACGTATGCACGACCTTGCAAAAAGAACGGGTGAGGTGGTTGTAAAGCCGTTTGAGAATGCTACAAGCGGCGCGCCTACCGAGGCTTATCGCAAGGCGGCTCATCTCTCCTCGTCTCCCATAGGCGGTGTTGGATGCACCCGTATCGGTGAGGACGGAAGAGCCTATCTCATTGCCAAGAGTGAGCATTATCACGCTTCTCTCGGACACAATTTCCCGGGCTATAAGCTTATCACCAACGCAAGAAGACTCGGCATACTTAACGCCACTCACAACAATACCCGTGGCTATATCACAAGGCTTGCCGAGGAGAGAATAATCGCCGCCGCAAACGGTGTTGAGGCAGATGCTCTTGACCGAGTGCTTTCCTCAAAGGAGGCACACCTGCTTAACCGCATTATCAATCTTGAAACGGGAAGCCTTGCCGTTGAAGCGGGAATAAAGATGATGCTTTCACGCTTTTACAGACTTGACTCCACCTACTCCGCTCCCGAATACGATGGTAAAATCCCCGTATTTTTAGTGATGGAGGATAACAAGGAGGGGCTTTCGGCAAACTATCACGGCACCACCGTAATCGCTCAGACCTTCAGAGGTATGTGGCCCGAGCTTTATGAGAAGGTGTTGCGGAATCATCTTTACAAGGTGGTCAGCGTAAAGAAAAACGATATTGCGGATTTTGAAGAAAAGATTCGTCGGTATAATAGTGGAAGCTATAAGACCGCAGGCTTTTTGCACGAAATAATCCTTATGAATTACAGCGGTATAAGACTTACTCCCGAGTTTCTGCAAGAGGCTTACAGACTTTGTCACGAGACGGATACATTGACCCTTTGCGATGAAATTCAGTCTTGTATGTGGTATGACGGAATGTTTCTTTTCCGCCGTTACGGGCTTAATCCCGACTTCGCGGTAATAGGCAAGGGCTTTCCCGGTGGAGAGTATCCTGCAAGTAAGATACTTACGACCTATAAGGCAGATATACTCAACCAATTCGGAGCGCTGGTTACCAACGGTCAGGAGGAGCTTGCAAGCCTTGCTTACCTTATCACTATGGAATTTTCCCGTGAAAACGGTGACGAGATAACCAAAATGGGAGAATATATCGAAAATGGAATAGAAGCACTTGCTAAGGAATTCCCGACTCTCGTTGATAAGGCGGACGGTCTCGGTCACCTTGCGGCAATTCACTTTAAGAGGGTAGAGGATGCGGCACGCTTCACCAAGCTTATAAACGAAAAATGCGTTGATATCAGTGCTCAGCTTTATAAAGCGGATTGTCCTCCCGGAGCACTTATAAAGCCTCCGCTTATTGCCGACGAGGTTGTGGTTGACGTAATGCTTGAAAAAGTAAGAGAATGTCTTATTGAGCTTGCATAAATATATAAACAAGCCTTTGTGCCGACGCAGGCATAAAAAGTAAGGGGCTGTAAAAAAACTTGGTTAGAGTTTTTTTACAGCCTCTTTTCAGGAGATAGGAAAAAATGCTCCAGAATGGACAAACCGAAGCCCGTCAGCGTACGAGTGTACGGTAGTGGCGAGGTTTGTTCATAGCCAAAAA
>JAFSID010000006.1 GCA_017439965.1 Clostridia bacterium
ACCTCCATCGGTCAGGGTGCGTTCAGAAACTGCCAGAGACTTACTAAGATAACTCTCCCCGAGGCAGTAACAAGAATTGAAAAGACCGCATTCGTATCCTGCTCAGGTCTTACCGAGATATACATCCCCAAGGGTGTAGTTGAGGTAGGCACGGGAATCTTCGAAAGATGCAAGCCCGCTAATATCACAGTTAAGACTAAGAGCCGTGTTGCAATTTCCGTTATCTCCGCTGAGTATCCTGAAGTAACTATCGTTACTGATTTTTAATCAAACAAATAAAAGTGCATCGCAGAAATGCGGTGCACTTTTTTGTTTGATTCTATCGCAGGTCGTCAATGCCTACGGCAGTGAAATTCGCTCATACGAGCGAGTGAAATGCACTTGCGTGCGTGAAATGTGCTAAAGCACGTGAAATGTTTCACTTTGTGAAACGTTAAGGAAGAAAACCGCAAGCGGTTTTCAAAAATTAATCAGATAATAATCAAATAATAATCAAATAAAATGGAGAAAGCGAAGCTTTAAACCACACCTCTTCACTATTACAGCTTACTTATTACTTTAATATTTTAATATTTTAGGTCTATATATAACCCTAAGTTATTTTTTAGATTAGGTCTATATATAGACCTGTTTTTTATCTGTACGGACTATATACGGTCCGAATTATATATAACCTAAAAATGAATTGCTCAGGGCAATTCATTTTTTAAGCCATAAAAGTTTTTGCGGGTAAAGGGGGCTTTTCCCAAAAAGCCTCCTTTCACTGATAAAAAGAAGAAAGCGGACTCCGTTGAGTCCGCTTTCTTCCTCTTATCTCAAAACAATTTCTTTTCAAGCTCTTCCTTCGTGTGATAGCCGACGATGGTTTCGATAAGCTTACCCTTTTCAAAATAGAGAAGGGTAGGGATGCTGACTATATTGAACTTGATTGCAAGCTCGGGATAATCGTCAACGTTTACCTTGCCGACGGTAATTTCGGGATGCTTTTCGGCAATTGCCTCAACGTGAGGTGCGATAAGACGACAGGGACCGCACCAGGTTGCCCAGAAGTCAACAAGCACTCTGTCATTTGTCTTGACGGTCTCTTCAAAATTTTCTTTAGTTAAAACTATCTCAGCCATAATAAACTCCTTTATTTTTCCTTATAGTAAAGCATACAGTGGCAGTAGCCCTCATAATCGGGGTCGGCAATCTGTGCCTTGAACTCCTCGCACATACACTTATATTCTTCCTTTATTTCGCGTCGGCAGGGACAGTAGCCTCCTCTTTCACGAAGCCCCTCCTTGACGACCTTTACGATTTCGGCGTCCTCGTTAAGACGTATTTTCACGGCACGGCACTCCTTTCAATATGAATATTCTATCCAACTTCTTGAAAAAATTATACTTTGATTTATATATTTTGTCAATGGGATATTTGTTAACATTTAATGGGTTTACTTTTTTTAAAAACGGTGATAGAATTGTTGCGAGGTGAAAATAATGGGAATTGAAAAAACATTGACGGTCACGAGCTTTGACGTTATGCCCGACCGTGAAATAAAGCCGTCGGCACTCTTCCGCTATTATCAGCAGGTTGCCCGTGAGCATCTTGACTCACTCGGACTCGTGCTTGACGTAATGCTTGAAAAACGCTGCGTTTTCGTTATCACACGAATGAAGCAGGTCTTTTATTCCTCCATCCGTGATTACGATGAAATATCTATAAAAACCTCGTCAAGAGTAATCAAGGGCGCGGTATTCACCCGTGACTATTGTGTCACACGTGACGGTGAGACGGTTGCCGAGGCATCGACTCAGTGGGCGCTTATCGACCTTGACTCAAGACGCATATGCCGTCCGTCAGTTTATGCCGACTATTTTGACGTTCAAGAGGAGCTTTGTTCCTTTACGGATATCAAAAAGAGCGTTATGCCAGAGAGCTTTGACGGTAAATCTACCTACCGCGTAGTATTTTCGGATATTGATGAGAATTATCATATGAACAATACCCGTTATACCGATATATGCCTTGACGTGATAGGCGGTATTGATGGCGGTATCGGTGAGATATCGGTTGATTTTCTCTCGGAGGCAAGGCTTGACGACGAGCTTGTCATTCATTGGAGCGAGGATGACGGCACGTATTTCTTCTCTGCCGAGAATCTGACGAGCACAAAAAATTGCTTTAACGCAGTCATAAAAAAGAGATGAGCAGGAATTATCCTGCTCATTTTTTATACGCTCTGCTCAAGATATTTTGCTACCTTCAGAATCAAAAGCTGTGTTTTGCCGTCGGTAATTTCTCCGTTCATTACCATTTCGACAGCCCTTTCAAGCGGAATTGCCACAACGTCGAGGAACTCGTCCTCATCGGGATGGGCAACGCCGTTTTTCAGCCCTCGCGCAAGGTAGGTTTCAATAACCTCGTCGCAAAAGCCGGGAGAGGCAACGTACGAGCCGAGGTGTACGATATCCTCGGAGAGCATACCCGTCTCCTCCTCAAGCTCACGGTGACAGCAGTCGAGCGGATCCTCGTCGAGCGAATCGCGCTTTCCTGCGGGAAGCTCCAAAAGCTCACTGCCGATAGGATAGCGGAACTGCCTTACAAAGAG
Organism: Clostridia bacterium; assembly: GCA_017439965.1. Lineage (GTDB taxonomy): Bacteria > Bacillota > Clostridia > Oscillospirales > SIG627 > RGIG6353. The sequence continues at coordinate 2,594 of JAFSID010000006.1, forward strand.
AAGCTCGCCCTTATCGTTGAGAGGCGCAACGCATATTGCACCCTTGTGACGAACGACGTCACGGTGAGCACTCGCTCCGTTTTCAAGCTCGACGGTATCGCTGTAAACGTTGATTATATGACCTCCGTATTTAAGCTCGGAGGAAAGCTTCTTTTCAGTATGCATAGTGTTTATTAAAAGCTGATTATCTCGTTATAGGTGTCAATTGCAAACTTATCGGTCATACCCGACATATAAGTGATAACGGCTTTTTTGTAATCCCTTTCGTCAGTAATGTCAAAAACGACTCTGTTTTTGTTGATATCGGTATTTTTCATATCCGTGTAAACGAGAAGCCATTCTATAAACCTCTCGATCATCATGGGATAGAATTTACCTATTTTCTTAAGCTCGGTAAAGGTTTCCCAGCCCTTGTAGGCACCTGCAAGGAGTGAGAATATCTGCTCCAGCACAAGCTTGAAGAAGCGGTCGGAATACTCGACTCTCTCACAACGGTAAATGTGCTTGAGGTTGAATTTGTTCATAAGGTCCATTGCCTCCTTGATTTCGGGAGACATTGCAATTCCGCGCTCGCCGTCGCTGTTTTCACAGACGTTGGAGATAAAGCGGTTGATGAGCACCGTGTTATTTATCTTTTCACCCAAAACCTCTGAGAGCGTGTCCTGAAGCTCCTCGATAAGCCATGGGTCAAGTATGCCGAGGTGCATTGCATCCTCCATATCACGTCCGATGTAGGATATCTTGTCGGCAATTTTTACAACGCACGCCTCATAGGTGAAGGGCGCGTATTGACTCGGGCGCTGAAAATCGGCAAGGTCAATAGCCTCCTCGCGCGGACGGATGCCGTCCTCGGAAACCTCACCGCAGTGGGAAATGATACCGTCACGCACGGCGTAGGTCAGGTCAAGATTGCGTCGGCACTTGTTGTAGTCCTCAAGAAGCTCGATGTTATCTACCGCCCATATGCCGTTTTTTTCGTGCCAGAAATCCTCGCCGATATGCTCCTTTGATATAGCCGAGAGAAATTTTTCACCCTTGTGACCGAAGGGCGGATGACCGAGGTCGTGCGCCACCGATATGGCGCGGGTCAGCTCGGTGTTGAGTCCGAGATATTTTGCAATGGTGTAGCTTATTGACTCAACGTGATTGACGTGCTCGATTCGTGTGCATATGTGGTCACTCTGCGGAGAGAAGAAGACCTGCGTTTTGTTTCTCAGACGGCGGTAAGCCGACGAGTGAATTATTCTCGTGTAGTCTCTTAAAAACGGACTTCGCATATCACCGTCCTGACGGTAAAGCTCGTCCGCTCTTGCAACGATGCTCTCCCATTTGGGATTTTCGGGAGTGGCTGCATATTTTTCAAGAACGTTTTCCAAAGCGTACACCTCCTGTTTACCTGCTCATTTTAACATAAAAAGCGCTTATTTACAACACTTTTTTTGCAAAATAAGGGCAAAGAGGCGTTCAATTTGCCCCTTTGCCCAATATTTTTTTCTTTTTGACCCCTCTCACACAAGGGTATGCACGGGAGATGAGAATGATATCGTCTCCGATTTTTTCTATATCCGAAAAGGCAAACTTGCGCCATTCCTGAGCCTTCATACAAAACGGGTCGCGCTGAATGGGGACTATAAAATACCTTATCTCACCGCAGGACATATCAAGCTCGGCGTCACTTATAAATCCGAGCCTTTCACCCGTCGAGGTGTTTACCACCTCCTTTTTCTCAAGACATCTGAAATTGGTAAAGCCAACCGTCTCCTCCATAAAAAAGCCTCCGTTAAAAAATACTTGATTGCTTTGTTATATCCTTTTTTAACTGCTTTATTATTTTCTTTTCAAGCCGCGAGATGTAGGATTGAGAAATGCCCATTTCATCGGCAAGCTCCTTCTGTGTCATTTCCTTCTTGCCCGACAGACCGAAGCGCCTTTCGATTATCTCCCGCTCGCGTCCCTTGAGCCGTGATACCGCAAGGTGTATCATCCGCCTTTCCTCTTCCTCCTCCAGCCTTTCGTGTACCTCGGTACCGTCACCTAAAACGTCGGACAAAAGAAGCTCGTTGCCGTCACCGTCGCAGGAGAGAGGCTCGTCAATGGACACCTCCAGCCTCTGTGAGCCTGTCCGCCTTATGTACATAAGTATCTCGTTTTCAATGCACTTTGAGGCGTAGGTGGCTATTTTGATGTTTTTGTCGGGACGAAAGGTGTTGAGAGCCTTTACGAGTCCGATGGTGCCGATGGACACGAGGTCCTCGCTTCCGACTCCCGTGTTTTCAAACTTCTTGGCAATGTACACGACCAGCCTTAAATTGTGTTCGATGAGCTTGTCCCGACATTCTCTTTGCACAGAAGCGTCGGGGGATATAAGACCCTCGATAGCCTCACGCTCCTCACACTCCTCAAGTGGAGGAGGAAGGGTCTGCGCCCCGTTAATATAGTATATTTCTCCTTTATCGACAATATGAAAAAGCCTTTTAAAAAATTCGATAATTTTCATTTTTTTCACCTCAACGGAGCCAGCCCGTCACAGCCTGCAAAGTCCTCGCAGGAGCTGTCGGGAAGCACCATAAATTTTTCGCCCGATTCCGTATCTCCCTCAAAGAGCACCTCGTCCGCCTCGTAAACGGTCGCCTCCTTAACGCCCGTCGCACCCTTGATAAGAAGCGTGCGACTCGTCAAGCCCTCGGGGATACGGAGCTTTTGCAGTGCCGCGCGGCTTAAAAAAATAATCCTTCTGTCACTTACGGGGTCACGGGCAAGGTTGCCGCTGTCAATAAGAAGCGTCAGCCTCGCCTGACTCTCGCCAAGCCTGACGGTTGCCGTGACCGTCGGCGTTTTTATTGATTTCAAAAGCCTTTTTTGTACCCATCTGAATAAGAGAGAGGCAAGAGCCGACACGAGTATGACGGGGATAAGGATGAGGGAGGAGCGTATAAGACCGCTTATCACCGACACGCCTCCGCCGATAAAAATTTCAACGCACCATAGCATAAGAGACGGTATCACAACATTGCCCGAAAATGCAAGCTTGCAGATAAGAGGCGTGAGTGCGATAAGAAGCAGAAGGTCAAGGGGCGTGTCAATAAAGCATAACGCAACCGATAAAAGCGCGGATAATACCGAGGCGGTAACCAGCCTTAAGGCGCTTGATGACCTGTGACATACGGCAGAGACCGAATAGATGGCTATGTAATCAATACAGAGATTTACAAAAAAATATACGTCAAGATAGATTTTAATCACCTCGACGTATATTATATAACGCTGTGTTTGAATTTTTTGTCAAATCTCGTCCTTGAAGAAAACCGAGTCCACCTCAAACTCACGTCCCTTGAGATAGGCAAGAGGTGAGTCGGGGCTTTTGGGCTGAAAGGTCAGCTTGTAGGAGTAGAGAGCCTGGAATTTGTAGCCGAGTCTCTTGTCGTCTCGGTTGACTCCGTACTTTCCGTCACCCACCAAGGCGTGACCCATATCGGCAAATTGCGCTCTTATCTGATGTGTGCGGCCCGTTAAAAGCTCAACCTCCACAAGTGACATATCACGCTCGCGTGAGCTTTTGAGCACTCTGTAAAGGCTGTGTGCCTCAAGAGCGTTTTTGTGTGGCTTGTGATAGACCGTGACGGTGTTTGTGTCGGGATTTTTCAAAAGCCAGTTTGAAATCTTACCGCTCTTTTTCTCGGGTATTCCGTGAACGAGCGCAAGATATTTCTTGTCAAGCTCACGGTTTTTGATAAGCTCGTTTATGCACCTGAGCGCCTCGGCGGTCTTGGCGCAAATGACTATACCGCCCGTGTTTCTGTCAATTCTGTTACAAAGCGCGGGAATGAAGGAGTTTTCGTTTTTCGGGTCCCACTCGCCCTTTTGATAGAGGTAGGCAAGCACTCGGTTTATGAGCGTGTCTGTCTCGTTTTTTTCGTCCGAGTGAACGATCAGCCCCGGAACCTTGTCAACGAGCAATACCTTATCGTCCTCGAAAACTATATGCAAATTCGGAACGAGCTTTAAAATACTCTCACGGCTTTCCTTCTCGAAAAACTCGTCCTTTATGTAAAGCTCTATTTTGTCACCCTCGGAAAGACGGGTGTTGAGAGGCTCTTTTTTGCCGTTGAGCTTGATGCGCTTTTCTCGCAGGTAACGGTGCAGAAGGCTTTCGGGAATTGACGGCATAAGCTTTAAAAGAAATTTGTCAAGCCTCTGTCCCGAATCGTTTTTATTAACTGTGAACTGTCTTATCCTTATCACTCCCGTTTCAAAAATGCTTCGGTGCGGTGTATGGTAAAGCCCTTTGCCGAGAAGTTTCTTTCGTACTCGGTCATAACGTTGCCCTCTGCCCATTCACTGTTGTGAAGGTCGTCGGTGGTATTTTTTAGCTCAAAGCCGTTTTCGGTGAAGGACTCAAGAGAGTATTCAAAAAGCCCTGCGTTGTCGGTCTTGAAATGAATTTCACCCGTTTTTGAAAGTATTCTCTTGTATATATCGAGAAAGACCTCGCTTGTCAGCCTTCTCTTAGCGTGGCGTTTTTTGGGCCACGGGTCGCTGAAGTTGAGGTAGATCCTCTCAAACTTGTAATCACCGACAGCCTCGGGAAGCTCAAAGGCATCCATACAGGTAAAGCGAACGTTTTCAAGACCTTCGGCACGCACCTTTTCAAGTGCTATTACGGCGACGTCGGGTATCTTTTCTATTGCCAGAAACTTGAGCTCGGGATGCTTTTTTGCCATTCCGACCACAAAGTCACCCTTTCCGCAGCCTATTTCAAGGTGTACGGGAATATCTCCCTTGAAGAAGTCCCCGAAGGACTCACGGTCAATATAAAGCTCTCCGCACGCCTGAATACGCTCGGGAGTGTTTTTTCTCTTTCTTGCTCTCATTTTAACTCCGTAAATTTATGTTTTTAAATATTATAATACCAAACACAATTTTTGACAAGAGGAAAACGAATATTTGGTAAATTTGAGGGCAAAAATCAGAGGAGAATGGAGGGATATTTTTGAATAATTTTACACCGTCTGCCGCCGCAGTGCTTGAGTTTGCCCGTCTTATAGCCTCGGAGCTTGGTCATACCTATATCGGAAGTGAGCATTTGCTTTTAGCTCTTCTCTCCGAGAGCGACGGAGAGGAGTGCCGTAGAATTTTCGGGCATTTCGGGATTACCTACGCCGATATTCTGTCCCGTGTCGTGTCGCTCTTCGGCAAGGGGGAGCCTACCGTACTCGGCTCAGAGGCAATGACCCCGACTCTTCGGGGGATAATAGAGCGCTCGGCAGGTATTTCGAAGAAGCAATCGGAAAGGCTGGACAGTCGGCACATGGCAATAGCAATGCTGGAGACTCCCGACAGCGTCGGCGTGAGACTCGTCGAGCTTGCGGGGGCTAAAAGAGGAAGGGTGCTCGGACTTTTTATGTCAAGCGTTGAAAACGAGAAAAGGCTTACCCTTGACACCGAGGTCAAGACAGACCGCCGTCAGAGTCTCGAAGCGTCGAAGAAGCTTACTCCTCAGCTTAACCGCTACGGTCACGACCTTGTGGAAATGGCTTTTCAAGGGAAGTATTCCGAGCTTATCGGAAGAGAAAGGGAGTGCGAGAGGGTAATACGCATCCTTTTGAGAAGGGGAAAGAATAACCCGTGTCTTATCGGTGAGCCCGGGGTGGGCAAGACAGCCGTTGCCGAGGGGATTGCCAAGCGCATTGCCGACGGTTGCGTGCCCAAGGCCTTGCTCGGATACCGAATAGTATCCCTTGACGTTTCAACGGTGGTTGCAGGCGCCAAGTACCGTGGAGATTTTGAGGAGAGAATACGCGCCATAACGGACGAGGTTACCAAGGCGGGTAACGTGATTTTGTTTATTGACGAGGTGCATAATATCGTCGGCGCAGGCTCGGCTGAGGGTGCGGTTGACGCCGCTAATATTTTAAAGCCCGCACTCGCACGTGACGAGGTTAAGATTATCGGTGCTACAACACTGAGAGAGTATAAGAAATATATCGAGAAGGACTCGGCACTCGAACGTCGCTTTCAGCCCGTTATAGTGCGTGAGCCAAGCAAGCGCGAGACCCTTGAAATACTAAAGGGTATCAGAAAAAGCTACGAGGAATATCACGGGGTTGAGATTGACGATTCGGCGCTCGTCTCCGCCGTTGAGCTTTCCGAGAGGTATATCACCGACCGATTCCTTCCCGATAAGGCGATAGATTTGATGGATGAGAGTGCCTCACGCAAAAAGATATGCGGAGGCGGAAGGGTGACGGGAGAGGATATTGCCGAGAGCCTTTCGGAGACGCTGGATATTCCTCTCGGAAAAATCAGCGAGGACGAGCAGACGGAAATGAAAGGTCTTTCAGCCCGTCTGTCAGGGAGAGTTCTGGGGCAGGAGAGGGCAGTTGAGAGCCTCGTTTCATCTCATATGCGCTCACGCCTTGATATAGGGGATAGGGATAAGCCGAGAGGCGCGTATCTCTTCGTAGGGGAGACGGGAGTCGGTAAGACCGAGCTTGCCCGTGCCTTTGCCGAGGAGGTTTTTGGTCAGGGCTCTCTTATCCGCCTTGATATGTCGGAGTTTTCAGAGGCTCATTCGGTGTCCAAGCTTATCGGCTCGCCTGCGGGGTACGTCGGCTTTGACGAGTCGGGCAGACTTGAGCCACTCCGTCGCAATCCCTATTCGGTGGTGCTCTTTGATGAGATAGAGCGTGCTCATCACGACGTTGTAAGCCTGCTTTTGCAGATACTTGACAACGGCACGCTGACCGACTCGAGAGGCACCGTGTACAGCTTTAAGAATGCCGTCGTTATCCTTACCTCAAATATCGGCTCGCGTGACAGAGTGACGAAGAGAGTCGGCTTTGAGACGGTGACGGATGAGGAAAATACGCTTGAGGAGGTCAAGCGTGAGCTGTCACCCGAGCTTGTCTCACGCCTTGACGGTGTTATACGCTTTTTGCCTCTTTCACGCGAAACGCTTGTGTTAATTGCGCGCAGGCGTATTTTAAGCTTTATTGAGAAGTGTATTGAGAGAGGGTATGAGGTTGAAATGGCCGAGGGGGTTGCCGAGTGGGTGGCTGACAGAAGCGACGTCTCTCTTGGCGCAAGGGGAATCATAAACACCGTAAAGCGTGAGGTGGAGGGGAGAGTTTCCGACGCTCTCGTCTTTAACGACGGCGTTGAGGTACTTCTGAATGACGAAGGGCTTTGTGTAAAAAGCCGGTCAACTGCCAATAACTGAAAAAGGGGCTGTAAAAAAACTTAGTTAGAGTTTTTTTACAGCCTCTTTTCAGGAGATAGGAAAAAATGCTCCAGAATGGACAAACCGAAGCCCGTCAGCGTACGAGTGTACGGTAGTGGCGAGGTTTGTTCAGAGCCAAAAACATATGATTTATTCGAGAAAACTCATTTTTGAGTTTTTACCTTTTCTTATGCTTTCTTGTTTTTGGCGGTCTGGACTTTTTTTACATCTCCTTTAAGTCAGGCTTTAGTTTTTCTTTTTTGTTGCCGCAGAGAGTATCTTGACGGCGATAACTATTGCAACGGTTACGGCAAAAACTCCGCCGTAGCCCTTGACGAGAATGGGAAGAATTTCAACAAATAAATCTAATCCGCTCATATTAGCCTCCTAATCAAAGATACTGTGATACCATCGAGAGAATGAGACCGCCTGCGATAACCGAGGCAATCTGACCCGATACGTTGATACCGATTGCGTGCATAAGAAGGAAGTTCTGGGGATCCTCCTTAAGACCCATCTTGTGAATAACACGGGCTGACATAGGGAATGCGGAAATACCTGCCGCGCCAATCATGGGGTTTATCTTCTCCTTTGCAAAGAGGTTGTAAAGCTTTGCGAACATTACACCGCCGACGGTGTCGAAGATGAATGCAACGAGACCGAGACCCATAATAACGAGGGTATTTACGGTAAGGAAGTCTGCCGCCTGCATCTTGGAGGCAATGGTGATACCGAGGAGAAGGGTTACGAGGTTTGCGAGTACCTTCTGCGCGGTTTCGGAAAGGGAGTCGAGAACTCCGCACTCACGGATGAGGTTGCCGAACATAAGAAATCCGATAAGAGCAACCGATTCGGGAGATACGACGCCTGCGATAACGGTTATAACGATAGGGAAGAGGATGCGGGTTGCCTTGGAGACCTCCTTCTGTACGAAGGGCATACGTATAAGTCTTTCCTTTTTGGTGGTGATAAGACGGATTACGGGGGGCTGAATGATGGGCACGAGAGCCATATAGGAGTATGCCGCAACGATTATACCGCCGAGTACCTTCTGCTGCTCGGGAGTCTTGAGAAGCTCACTTCCGACGAAGATGGAGGTAGGACCGTCAGCCGCGCCGATAATTGAAATGGACGCCGCCTCAAAGATATCGAAACGACCCGAGAGAGCCGCCGCACCGAAGGTGAAGAAGATACCGAACTGCGCAGCCGCACCGAATATCATAAGCTTGGGGTTTGCAAGGAGAGGACCGAAGTCTATCATTGCGCCGATACCGATAAAGAGCAGGAGTGGGAAAAGCTCCGTTGCAATACCGAAGTTTGAAAGAATGGTGATTGCGCCCTCGGGACCGATAACGCCCGAGCCGGGAATGTTTACGAGAATTGCACCGAAGCCCATGGGAAGAAGAAGCGTGGGCTCCATATCCTTTTTGATTGCGAGGTAGATGAGAAGTCCGCCGATTGCCCACATTACAATTTGCTTGTAAAGAAGGATGGCTTCGGGAGATACTGCCCACTCAGCAAGCTGTCTGAATGCTTCTGCGGGATTATCAAATAGTAAGAGAAGTGCGTCCATGATGAAAAATCCTTTCTGTTTTTTGGCAAAAGAAAAAGACCTTTGCCTTATTTTATTATAAGGCAAAAGTCTTGCTGTCAATAATGAGAGCGTACCCGATGGCAAAGCCACGTGATGACGAATACGTTCAACAGAAATATCTGTCCGCTACTCCCTTTTGCAGTGAGTATTTTAACAGATTATTCCCGTTTTGTCAATCTTTAATTTTCAAAACGCGGTAGCTCGCCTTCTCTATTGCAGACCTTATGAGAGCTTTGTCGGGATTACCCCAAAGCCTTGCCGAGCCATCCTTGAGAGATACCTCGAAGCGCTCGATTCCGTCGAGACTGCTCAGTGCCTCCTCAACGTGCGCGACGCATCTCTCACACATCATTCCCTTGATTTTTACGGTTATATAGGAGCCCGTCACGGTCACCTTAAAGCGACGAAGCCTGAGCGCGTTTGACACGACGAAGAGGCTTGAAAGACTCATTGCGAGAGAGGCGAACATAGGGCTGAGAGTCCAGCCCGTGAGATTTACGAATACTCCTGCTGCAAGCGGTATGCCGAGACAGTTGTAGAAGAATGCCCAGAAGAGATTCTGCTTCACGTTCTTTATGGTTGCCGAGCTTAAGCGGAGAGCGTCGTGTACGCCGAGAAGTGAGTCTCGCATAAGCACCGCATCCGCCGACTCACGAGCAATATCCGTGCCCGAGCCGATGGCAAAGCCGACGTCGGCGCGAGTGAGAGCAGGCGCGTCGTTTATGCCGTCACCCACCATTGCGACCTTATGTCCCTTCTCCTGAAGCTCGCGTATTACCTTTTCCTTGTCGGACGGAAGCACGTCGGAGATTATCTCGGTAAGCTCAAGTCCCCGTCCGATTCCCTCGGCGGTGCGACGGTTGTCTCCCGTCAGCATAATGACCTCCTTACCGCTTTTTCTCAAAAGGCTGATAGCCTCGGCGGAATCCCTCTTCAGAGTGTCGGCTACCGCAATAATACCGATAAGAGTCTTACCTGACGCAAAGTAGAGCGGTGTTTTGCCTAGGTCGGAAAGACCTGACGCAAGCACGTCGGCAGAGGAAACATCGACTCCCTCCTCCCGCATAAGCCTTGCGTTGCCCGCAAGATGTCTAACGCCGTTTATAACGCCCTCAACACCTCTTCCCGAAAGGGTCTTGTAGTCACTGCATTCAAGCGGTGTGACTCCCTCGGACAGTGCGCCGTCAAGCACCGCGCGGGATAGAGGATGCTCGCTTTTTGCCTCAAGACCCGAGGCGATTTCAAGAAGCCTCTTGCGGTCGAGAGAAATTGGATGCACGTCGGTCATGACGGGCTTGCCCTCGGTTACCGTGCCGGTCTTGTCAAGCACCACCGTGTCAACCGAGTGAAGCGTTTCGAGAATTTCTGCCGATTTTATGAGTATTCCGTTTTCTGCGCCCTTGCCCGTGCCGACGGTTATGGCAACGGGAGTTGCAAGACCGAGCGCACACGGACAGCTTATGACGAGCACCGATATTGCATGTGTCAGCGCCGTGCCGAAATCCTCGCCGAGTATGAGCCATACGGCAAGCGTGATAATCGAAATGCCTATTACGATGGGTACGAATACCCCTGCAATCTTGTCGGCAAGCCTTGCGATAGGCGCTTTACCGCTCTGCGCGTTGTCTACAAGCTCAATTATTTTTGCGAAAATTGTGTCCGAGCCGACACGGGTTACTTTAAAGCGAATATATCCGCTCTTCAAAACGGTTGAGCCGATAATCTCGTCTCCGACGGTTTTGGAGACGGGTAGGCTTTCTCCCGTGATTGAGGACTCGTCAGCCTCGCCCTCGCCCTCTATAACCTCACCGTCAAGAGCAAAGGATTCTCCTGCGCGGGTCTCGATTATATCTCCGCGTATTGCCTCCTCGACGGCAATCTCAATAAGCTCACCGTCACGCAATACCCTTGCGGTCTTGGGGGTCATATCCATAAGATGAGATAGTGCCTCACCCGTCTTGCGACGGCTCTTTGCCTCAAGCATTTTGCCGACGGTTATGAGAGTGACTATCATTGCCGCTCCCTCAAAATACAGATTGTGCTCAAGATGGGAAAGGGCTTCAAAATCACCCTTCGCAAGTGACGAGCTCATCTGAAACAGAGTCGCAATTCCGTAGATTACCGATGCGGATGCACCGAGCGCAATGAGGGAGTCCATATTCGGACTTCTCTTTACGAGAGCGGAAAAGCCCTTTTCAAAATATACTCGGTTGACGTAAAGCACGGGCAGAGTCAAGAATAACTGAATAAGCGCCCTTGTCAGAGTGTTTTTTTCTCCGCTTATAAAGGATGGAAGAGGATAGCCGAAAAGCATCGGTCCCATTGACAACGCCATTAAAACGACGAGAAATACAAGGGAGACGGTAATTCTTGCCTTCATTGACTCCTCGGGCTTCTTGTCGGGAGTCGGAAGGGGAGCGCTACCCTTAAGACTTGCGCCGTAGCCTGCGCCTTTAACTGCCGATATTATTTTGTCGGGAGCCGTCACCGTGTCGTCGTATTCCGCAAGCATACTGTTCGACAGAAGGTTTACCGAAACGTTCTTGACTCCGTCAAGCTCTCGGACTGCTTTTTCAACTCTTGAAACGCAAGCGGCACAGCTCATTCCCGTTACGTTGAATTTTTCCTTCATTTGTATCTCCTTTATTTTTTTGCTGTTTTTAGTATAGCACAGTTTTTTGAATTTGTCACGCTGATTATTGATTTTTTATTCCAAATATGTTATATTTATATATTATAGTATAATTGTAAAGGAATAAAACGAAATGAAGGAAAAGGTGCTTTTTAAAAAACTTGACGACAGGGCGATTATGCCTACCTACGCAACTTCCTCCTCGGCAGGCGCTGACCTTTACGCTCTGTCCGACGGTGATATAGTGATAGAAAGTGGCAAGACCGTGCTTGTTCATACGGGTATCGCAATGGCAATTCCCGAGGGCTTTGTAGGTCTTGTCTTTGCCCGTAGCGGTCTTGCAACGAAAAGGGGACTTGCTCCTGCAAATAAGGTGGGAGTTATTGACTCGGACTACCGAGGTGAAATAATGGTGCCCATATACAATCAGTCGGATAAGGATGCCGTTATCGAAGCGGGCGAGCGTATTGCTCAGCTTGCACTGATTCCGTATCTTACGGCAGATTTTGAGGAGACTGATACGCTTGACGAGACCGACAGAGGAGAGTCAGGCTTCGGCTCAACGGGTAGAAAATAATGCTTTTGTCAAATCTGCATACTCACACGACCTTCTCGGACGGAAAAAACACCGTTGAGGAGAATATTCTCACTGCAATCGACAAGGGCTTTGTGTCTCTCGGAATTTCCGACCACAGCTATACCGACTTTGACTTGACCTACTGTATGACTCGTGAGGCGGAATATCTTGCCGAGGTCAAGGCGATGGCAGAAAAATACCGAGACAGACTTGAGGTCTACCGAGGAATCGAGCTTGACGGATACAGTGAAATGCCCGAGAGGGAAGCTTACGATTATATAATAGGAAGCTGTCATTATATCAGGACTCCCGACGGCTATTTCAGCATCGACCATTGCAGAGAGGGTCATATGGAGCTTTTCGAGAGGTATTTTGACCTTGACCCGTACAGCTTTGCAAGGGCGTATTTTGACACCTACGTCGAGCGCACTCTTGCTCACCGTCCCGATATACTCGGTCATTTTGACTTAGTGGCTAAATTCGGTATGATGCCCGAGACGGATGAAAAATACTTAAGCCTTGCCCGTGAGGCGTTGGAGGTCTGCCTTAAGGCTGTGCCGATTATCGAGATAAACGTGGGCACGATGGCTCGCGGAATAAGAAGCTGTCCTTATCCTGCGCCCTATTTTATGAAGGATATAAAGGCCTTTGGCGGAAGGGTTACCTTTTCCACCGACTGTCATCAAAGGGATAACCTTGACTACGCCGTAAAGGAAATCGAGGAGCTTTTCCGTGAAAACGGCTTTAAGAGTGCCGTGATACTTAAAAACGGCAAATTTGAGGAAACGGAGATTTAATATGATACTTGAGAAAATTACGACTCCCGCACTCGTTGTTGACGAGGAGATATACGAAAAAAATAAAAGGACTATGGCTTCTCTTCTTGAGGGCAAGAAAATCAGGCTCCGTCCTCATTATAAGTCCCATAAATGCTCGGATATTGCCCTTGAGCAGATTAAAAACGGCGCGGTCGGTATGACCTGCGCCAAGCTTTCCGAGGCTCTTGACCTTGCCGATGCAGGCGTTGAAAATATACTTATTGCAAATCAGGTAGTGGACGAGGAGAAGCTTTCCCGTCTTGCCTGGCTTGCAGGCGTCTGCCGTCTTACCGTTTGCGTTGACAACGAGAAGAATATCCGTGATATTTCACGCTATGCTGTCCTTTCGGGGAATACCGTGCATTGCCTTATCGAGTACGATATCGGTATGGAGAGATGCGGTGTCACCACTCACGCCGAGGTGCTGACCCTTGCCCGTCTTATAGGCTCTCTTGAGGGAGTTGAGCTTGACGGCATTCAGGCCTACGCAGGTCATATGTCTCACGAAATAAGCGTTGAGGCGCGTGAGAGAATTACGAATGAAAGGATGGCAGATTTAAAGGCGCTTATTTCACTTCTTGAGGAGAACGGTATTCCCGTTCATACCCTTTCGGGAGGCAGTACGGGTACGGCTCTTCAAAAGACCCGTCACGATTTTTATACCGAGCTTCAGGCAGGTAGCTATCTCTTTATGGATTCAACCTACCGTCTGCCCGATACTCCCTTTGAAAGCTCACTCTTCGTGCTTGCAACCGTAGTCAGCGTCCGTGACGGACTTGCGGTCGTGGATGCAGGTGTCAAGAGCTGCGGAGTAGACCAAGGGATGCCCGTGCCCGTTGGCTTTGACGTGGAGAAGATCGTCGCAAGTGAGGAGCATTTTCAGCTTCATAAGCCCTCGCGCAAGCTTCGTCTCGGTGATAAGGTCCTGCTTGTTCCCGGGCATTGCTGTTCTACCGTAAATCTTCACGATAGGCTCTATTTCTTCCGTGACGGTAAGGTCACCCGACGCGTACCCGTTACGGCTCGCGGCTGCTTTAAATAAAAATAACAGGTCTTATTCTTGATGGATAAGACCTTCTTTTTATAACAAAAGAAGAAAACAGACCTTGAGGGGTCTGTTTTCAACCATAATTATCAACTACCTTACCTTGACCTTTATTGCCTTATGGCACTTCGGACAAACGGCGTCGTGCACTCCCTTTTTTCTGGGAAAACGGAGAGTGGCGTGACACTCGGGACAGGTACGGTAAACGTGCTCCTTATCGGAGAAGCGCTTTTTCAAAACGCCGTACTTGTTCTTGACCTGATTCTTTAAAATCAGGTATTTTGCATTCTCACGCTGACGGGCGGCAATATTCTTTGAGAAGAATCTGAAGAAGGTCCACACCACCAGCAAAACGAGAAGAGACGAAATGATTCTTGAGTTGAGAAAGATATTGAGCGCGAGCAGTATGAGATAGAGTATAAGACAGCCCTTATACAAATCGTCCTGACCGTAGCGTCCCTGCATAAACATTGCAAGCTTGAATTTTAACTTATCCATTTTTACCTCTTAAAAAATTTGATAAGGCAATGATATCCGAAAAATGTTAAGCGTATTTTAAGATAACGGTTTGTTTACAAAAAGATTTCAAAAAGTACAAGAATTAAGAGCATTGAGAAGTTATAAAGAGAGAAAAGTCCGAGATAGTAAAGAGACTTGCCCTTGTTGTGAGAGGTGTATTCGCGGAAGGTGATAAGGCTGGCAAGAGAGGAGATGAGCGTACCGAGACCGCCTACGTTTACGCCGATGAGAAGCTCCTGCCAGTTTTCCGTAAAGCCCGACAGAAGAATAGCGCTCGGAACGTTGCTTATAAGCTGACAGGACAACACGCTGACAAGAAGAGTCGAGCGGTCGAGAATAGCCTCGAAAAAGCCTCTCACCGCATCAAGCCTTGCAAGGTTTCCCGAAAAGATGAAGAAGCATACGAAGGTGAAAAGGAGTCCCCAATCCACCTCGCGCAGAGCCTTGCGGTCGATGATAAAAATAGACACGGCAACGATTACCGTCACGATTCCCCAATGTATCAAACGGAAAACCGAGAACACCGCAAGGAAAAAGAGTATTCCTAAAAGCGCGGCGCGGTGAGGGTTGAATTTATGATGACGCGAGGTAATGGTCAACGAGCGAGAGGGAATAATGATAAGACAGCAGGCAACTATCATAACGATTGAAATTATAAAGGGACGGAGCATAACCCCCATAAACTCACCCGTCGGAATTGAAAAACGGGTGTACAGATAGAGGTTTTGCGGATTGCCGAAGGGCGTGAGCATTCCTCCGAGGTTTGCCGCAATGTTCTGTAAAATGAACACGTGCGCCATAAAGCGTTGCTGTCCCGTGCTTTCGAGCACGAAATATCCGAGCGGTAAAAAAGTGAGAAGTGCCATATCGTTGGCAATGAGCATTGAGCCAAAAAGCGTAATGAGACAGAGTGTTAGCACCGCCGTCTTGAGATTGCCCGTGATTCTTACTGTGTTTTCGGCAAGAATTGCAAAAAAGTGAATGTTTTTAAGGGCGCATACCACCGCAAGCACCGAGAAAAGACAGGAGAGGGTCTTGAAGTCAAAATACCCCAGCCACTCACGGTCGGGCGGAATTATAAAGGCGGTTATAAGCGCCACCGTAAAGGCGATAAGCGCTACCGCGTTGGTTTTGATGAATTGAACGGTCTTATTCATATTACCTCACAAGGTGGCTGGCAGCCACCGGTAATTCTCGCCTATCTTAACCCATGCATACACTCAAGCAAAGTAAAACGGCGAGGTCTTATTAAATGCAATTTCTCGGTGTACAAAAAAGTGTATCATAGCACAACTGCTATGATACACCAAAAGAAAATATTTTTCAAGAGTTATTTGATGATTTTCTTCATTGCGTCTGCAATCTCGCCGAGAAATTCCTCGGGAGTCTGACTGCCGTCGTTGAAAAGCTCAGCGGAAACGGGTCCGTCGTAGCCCACAGCCTTAAGTGCAGGAATGAGAGACTCGAAGTCTGCGTCGCCCTTGAAGAGTGCGCACCATTCACCGCCGAGGTGATAGGAGGAGCCCTTCTTGAAGTCCTTGATGTGAACCTTCTTGATGTACTTGCCGATAACCTCTATCCACCACTCAGGCTTGCCGAACTCAAGCATATTGCCTGCGTCGAAGTAGATGCCGACGAGAGGATTGTTGATAGCGTCGAGAACGTAAAGAGCATCGTGAGGGGAGAGGAAGAACTGATTCCATACGTTTTCGATACCGATGTTGATACCGCCCTCCTTGATTTCGTTCTCAAGGCTCTTGAAGAGTGCAATCGTATTTTCAAAGCTCTGCTTGTAGCCCGTTTCTGCGTCAAGGCTGGTTACGATAAGGATGGTGTCCGCACCGATTCCGCGTGCGACCTCAATCTGCTTTCTCATAACCTTGAGAGCCTCTGCGGACTTTGCGGGATCGTTTGAGCCGAAGGCACCCGTGGACCAGTACTGACCCGTGGAAACGCTCTCAACTCCTACGTTGTATTTCTTGATAAGCTCACGCACCTTGGCGTACACGGTCTCGTCGGATTCGTAGCCAAAGCTGTGAAGAGCCTCGGGATTGCAGTCGAGGTTGAGCTCGATACACTCAAAGCCAAGCTCGGAGGCTGTCTTGAAAACCTTTTCAAAATCCCAGCTGTCAGGGAATGCCCATGCGTTAATTGATCTTTTCATAATCGTATCTCCTTTGAAATATCTTACTTATATAATACAACGAAAAAACGAAAATGTCTATACTTATTTTGCCATATTTGCAATTTTTCTCATAGCCTTGTAAAGCTTTTCAACGTGCTCCTCCTGAGTGATATCGGGATCGGTCTTGCCTACCTCTGCCGTAATAACCCCGTCATAGCCTGCCTTCTTGAGAAGAGGCATACACTTTTCGAAGTCAACGTCACCCTCAAAAAGTCCGCAGAAGGTACCTCCGCTGTTGTAGCCGCTCGTTCTCTTGAAATCCTTTATGTGAACCTTCTTGATGTATTTTCCGAGTGTGGTTATCCAGTATTCAGGCTCGGAGAATGCCACCATATTTCCTATATCGAAATAGAGTCCGACGAGAGGATTATCAATCTTTTCAAGCACGTAGATGACGTCGAGGGGAGACATAAAGAAGCGGTTCCATACGTTTTCAAGACCGATGCTGACGCCCGTTCCCTCAATTTCCTCACGCATATCGCGGAAAAGCTTTATAGTAAGCTCTATGCTGTCCATATATTCGGTGTCGGGGTCAAGGTTGGTTACGACGAGAATCGTATCGGCACCGATAGCCTTAGCTGCCTCAAGCTGCTTTCTGAGTATTTTCACAGCCTCGGCGGATTTTGCAGGGTCGCTTGAGCCGAAGGCACCTGCTGACCAATATGCACCTGACGCAATGCTTTCAACTCCTATGCCGTATTCCTTAATAAGCGAGCGGATTTTTGCATAATCCTCCTCGGTCGAGTCAAGAGTGAGAGTGCCGTTTGTGTCACCGTTTGCCCAAAGCCAAAGCTCAACACAGTCGAAGCCCACCTCTCGCGCCTTTGCAAACTGCTCCTCAAACGTACCTCCCGGGATAAGACCTGCCGCACCTGTTGCTATCTTCATTTTAAAATCTCCTTTTTAAATGGATTTTTCATTTGACGAATTATTTTCGAAAAGAGTAAATTATATTGACACTTTTCGGTTTTAGTGTATAATAAACAGTGTTGAATGTCCATAGTTAAATATTCTGTTTTGATGGACAAATCCTTTGCGTTGAGGTGTTATTATGAAAACGGTGATGTATTATCGCAACGTTCGTTCGACGGGAGCGGCTAACGTTTCCGACCAGACCTGCTTTCTCCTTCCGAACTGTGCGGGTCATCTCGTCTGGAACGCAAAAAATACGAGGATTACTCCGACTCACCGTCACGATTGTTATCTTTTGTACGTTGCAAAGGGAGGACTCAGGGTGCTTTCAAGCAGTGAGCCTCAGATAATGCTTTCGGGACAGTTCGTCTGCTTTTATCCCGAGAGTGAGTATTGCTACGAAACGCTTGACGAGGGGGTCTCCTATTACTTCGTGCATTTCACGGGGCACTCGGTTCACGAGCTTCTCAAGAGATGCGGCATTGAAAATCAAAGAGTGTATACCGCAGGTATTCTTCCCGAGCTGTACGATATATGGATGTCCTTGCTTGCGGATTTTTCCGAGCAGGACAGACTCTTTTCGGTCAGAGCCTCTGCAAAGCTCGTTGATATTTTCTCCCGTCTGTCCGAGCGTCTTGACAGGGAGGACGGTATAGTGACGAAAAAGCTCCGCCGCAGTATCGACTATATCCACGAAAATTTCAATAAGGATATAAGCGTTCCTGAGCTGGCGGAGCTTGAGCATCTGTCGGGTAGCAGGTATTATACGCTGTTCAAAGAAAAGACGGGATATTCGCCATCGGAATATATAATCGTGCTCAGAATGAACCGCGCCTGCACGCTTATGCTTCAGGAGGATATGACCGTCAAGGAGACGGCAATTCAGGTGGGCTATCACGACCCGTTTTATTTCAGCCGTATTTTTAAAAAGTATATGGGAATATCTCCCGCTGAATATAAGAAACAGAAGAATTAATAGCCGTTGTCAAAGTAAGTCTTAAGGTCTCCGAGGTATTCGTCGTCGGCGTAGGTTTCAATCCTTCCGACTCCGTTATCGTATACGACGGTGGTTATGGATACGTTGGAGGCGATGGGAGTTTTGACGATAAGCTCAAGGTCGTTTGCGTAGTAGGAGGGGAGAAGTCTTATACAGCCTCCGTGACTTGCAACGAGCACCGTCCTGCCCTCGTTTTCCGAGGCTATGCGGTCGAGTGCACGGCCAAAGCGGTCACACACCTCACGGGTGGACTCACCCTGCGGAGGACGGTAGTTAAAGTCTGTTTTCCATTTTATATATTCCTCTCGCATACTGTCAAGAGCCTTACCCTCCCACTCACCGAGGGAGGTCTCGCAAAGGTCAGGGTCGGTGATTATTTCCATTCCGCGCTCTCTTGCAATGGGAAGCGCGGTATCGTACGCGCGGGAGAGGGTGCTTGAATAAATGACGTCAAAATGACGGTTCTTTAAATATTCGGCGGCAATTTCCGCCTGACGTCTGCCGAGTGCGGTAAGCGGAATATCGCTCTGTCCCGCAAAGTATTTATAAAGGTTTGCCTCACTTTCGCCGTGACGCAGAATGATGATGGTAGTCATAGCAAGTCTCTTTCATAATTATTTGTTGAATTATTATATTATTTATAGAAGATTTTGTCAAGAGTGATGAAAAGATTGAATAAGGTCTTGACAATTTGTGTCGAATCCGTTAAAATACAATATGTATAAATCTGAGCGCAAAGCTCGGAAAAAACAAAATTTGCCCAAAAGGGCATAGGAGGACAAAATGAAAAAGATTTTAGCACTTCTTCTCGCATGTGCGATGCTCCTTACCTGTGGCGTTCTTTTCGCTGCATGTACCGAGGATGCTCCCGAGGAAAACAACGAGGTTGTAGAGAACAACGATCCCGCTGAAACTCCCGAAGAGCCCGAAGCTCCCGCACTCAAGGTTGGTGTTATCCTCATCGGTGACGAAAACGAGGGTTATACCTACGCACACATCGACGGTATCAAGACCGCCGCTGAGACTCTCGGCATCCCTGCTGAGAACATCATCTGGAAGTACACCGTTCCCGAGGACCAGACCTGCTACGACGCAGCAGTTGACCTCATCGCTAACGGTTGTACCTACATCTTCTCCAACTCATACGGACATCAGACCTTTATGCAGACCGCAGCAGGCGAGTATCCCGCAATCAACTTCATTTCGATGACCGGTGATACCGCAAGAGCATCAGGTCTTGAGAACTTCTCTAACGCATTTACCAAGGTATACGAGTCCCGTTACGTTTCCGGTGTTGTTGCAGGTATGAAGCTCGCTGAGCTTGCTGCTGAGGATAAGATCCCCGCAGAGAGCATTGACGAGAACGGCAACTACAAGATTGGTTACGTTGGTGCACATCCCTACGCAGAGGTTGTTTCGGGTTACACCGCATTCTTCCTCGGTATCCAGTCTATCGTTCCCAACGTAGTAATGGACGTTACCTACACAGGCTCTTGGTTTGATATCACCGCTGAAGGCTCCACCGCTGAGGCTCTTATGGCTGACGGCTGTATCATCATCGGTCAGCACGCAGACTCCACAGGCGCTCCCGCAGCAGTTCAGGCAGCTTATGACAACGGCAAGACCGTATTCTCCGTTGGTTACAACATCTCCATGCTTGAGGTTGCTCCCGACGCAGCTCTTACCTCCGCTTCTAATAACTGGAGCCGTTACTACGAGTACGCACTCGGCGCAGCTCTTAAGGGCGAGAGAATTGCTACCAACTGGGCAGCAGGCTATGAGGATGATGCAGTTCGTATCACCGACCTTGGTCCTAACGTAGCAGCAGGCACCGCAGAGAAGGTTGCTGAGGTTGTTGCAGCTATCAAGGATGGCACTCTCCACGTATTTGACACCAGTAAGTTTACCGTTGGCGGCGAGACAGTTACCTCTGCATTCGCTACCGATACCAATGGCGACTTTGCACCCGATGCAGACGAGGCTATTATCGACGGTTACTATCACGAGTCTTACTTCCAGAGCGCACCTTCCTTCCAGCTCAGAATAGACGGTATTACCGAGACCAACTAATCCCAAAGGATTTTGAGACAAAGGGAAGCAAATTTGCTTCCCTTTGCTCCTTTAATAACGGAGGAATTTATGCAGCAATCGGCATGTACGTTAAAAAACGTTAAAAAGGTTTTTGGCAGCATCGTTGCCAACAACAACGTCAATCTTGATATAAGACGCGGAGAGATCCTTTCACTTCTCGGAGAAAACGGAAGCGGAAAGACCACTCTTATGAATATCCTTTCGGGTATCTATTTTCCCGACGAGGGTGAAATTTTTGTCAACGGTGAGCAGGTTACCATCCGTTCACCCAAGGATGCCTTCGACCTTGGCATCGGTATGATTCACCAGCACTTTAAGCTGGTTGACGTTTTCACTGCGGCTGAAAACGTAGTTTTGGGTCTTGAGGAAAAAACACGCTTCGATCTTAAGAAGGTTGCCGCTAAAATCGGTGAAATCTGTGATAAATACGGCTTTCACGTTGACCCATATCAGAAAGTATATAATATGTCTGTTTCCGAAAAACAGACGTTGGAAATAGTTAAGGTGCTTTATCGCGGTGCGGATATCCTCATTCTTGACGAGCCTACTGCGGTACTCACACCACAGGAGACCGAAAAGCTCTTCTCGGTCATCCGTAATATGAAAAAGCACGGCAAGGCTGTCGTAATTATAACCCATAAGCTTCACGAGGTGCTCTCGGTTTCCGACCGCGTTGCAATTCTCCGCAAGGGTGAATACATAGGCACGGTCAACACGGCTGAGGCTACCGAGCTTTCTCTTACCGAAATGATGGTAGGTAAGAAGGTTGAGCTTAACATTGACAGACCCCTTCCCGTAAATCCTCAGAAGCGTATAAGCGTTTCGGGACTCAACTGCAAGAACTCGGAGGGACTTCCCGTTCTGACCGACGTCAGTTTTGATGCCTTTGGCGGAGAAATACTCGGTATCGCGGGTATTTCAGGCTGTGGACAGAAGGAGCTTCTTGAGGCTATCGCAGGACTTCAGCCCTGCGAGGAGGGATCGAAGATCGAGTTCATCGCTCCCGAGGACGAAACTCCCGTGTCACTTCTGGGACTTTCTCCCAAGCGTATCAGTCAGCTTGGCGTATCTCTCTCCTTCGTGCCCGAGGACAGACTCGGTATGGGTCTTGTCGGCTCAATGGGTATGACCGAGAATATGATGCTCAAGGATTACAGCGTGGGACATTCAATCTTTACTCACACCAAGGAGCCTCACGACCTTGCCGAGAGAATCCGCGAGGAGCTCGGTGTCGTAACCCCCGGTCTTTCCACCCCCGTCCGCAAGCTTTCGGGCGGTAACGTACAGAAGGTACTCGTCGGACGTGAGATTGCCGCCGCACCCAAGGTGCTTATGACCGCGTATGCCGTAAGAGGTCTTGACATCAATACCTCCTACACGATATATCATCTTTTGAACGAGCAGAAGGCAAAGGGCGTTGCCGTAATTTACGTCGGTGAGGACCTTGACGTGCTTCTCGCTCTCTGTGACCGAATTTTAGTTCTTGCTCAGGGCAAGGTCACGGGCATCGTTGATGCAAGAAAGACCACCAAGGAAGAGGTCGGTCTGCTTATGACAGGAAAGGGAGGGGATAAATAATGGCTTCACCTAACAGAGAACCGCTCGTGCGTCTCGTTAAACGCTCGTCAATTCCGCTTTGGCAATCAATTCTCGTCAGAGTTGCTGCAATTATTCTTTCGCTTCTTTTCAGCGCAGTAATAATTACCCTTATTACAAAACTCGATCCCGTTAAGGTGTTCACCTCTATGTACAACGGTGCGTTCGGACTTGAGCTTCGTACCTGGAACACCATTCGTGATATGATGCTTCTTCTCTGTATCGCGGTAGGTCTCGCACCTGCCTTCAAAATGAAATTCTGGAACATCGGCGCAGAGGGTCAGATTCTTGTGGGCGGTATCGTTTCCGCCGCTTGTATGATTTCTATCGGCGATAAGCTTCCAACGGCGCTTCTTCTTATCGTTATGGCGCTCATTTCCGCCGTTGCAGGCGCTATCTGGGGTCTTATCCCTGCAATCTTCAAGGCCAAGTGGAACACCAACGAAACACTCTTTACCCTTATGATGAACTACGTTGCGATTCAGCTTACCTCGTTTATGGTAGACGTTTGGGATAAAAAAGGCTCTCACTCGGTAGGCGTTATCAATCAGACCACCAGAACGGGCTGGTTTCCGCCCATTGCCGAAAAGCAGTATCTCTTGAACGTTATCATCGTTTTGGCGCTCACCGTTATAATGTTTATCTATCTTAAAAAGACCAAGCAGGGCTATGAGATAGCCGTTGTCGGTGAATCCGAGAATACCGCAAGATACGCGGGCATCAGCGTTAAGAAGGTCATCCTCCGCACGATGCTTATCTCGGGTGCTATCTGCGGTATCGCAGGCTTTATCGAGGTTGCAGGCGTTTCTCATACCATCTCGGTCAACACCGCAGGAGGTAGAGGCTTTACGGCGATTATCGTTGCCTGGCTTGCAAAGTTCAATACCTTTACGATGATTTTAATTTCACTCCTTCTCGTATTTCTCGATAAGGGCGCCGTACAGATTGCAACCGACTTCGGTCTCAACGAGTATGCCTCCGAAATGGTTACGGGTATCATACTCTTCTTCATTCTCGGAAGTGAATTTTTCATCAATTACAAGCTTATTTTCAGACATTCTAATAAGGGGGGTAAAGCATGACGCTTGCATCGTTTATTTCGTGGTTTACGGGTGCGTTCGTTTTCGGTATAGTAATTATGCTCGGATGTGTCGGTGAGACCCTCACTGAAAAATCGGGAAACCTTAACCTCGGTGTACCTGGTATTATGTACCTCGGCGGTATATCCTCTCTGTCAGCTGTCTTTATGACTCAGCTCCGTGTCCGTGAAATGATTGCGGAGGCTGCGGCTGTGTTCGTTGAGGCAGGTAATCGTGCTCAGGAATGGGTGCCCGAAACGGGACTTTTGAAGTTTTTGACTCAGCCCGTTACCTCGGCTATAACCGTCAAGGGCGCTGAAGCCTCCTACCGTGTTTTCTTTGATTTCAACGGATGGATAGGCGTTGTAATTGCTATCGTTGCCGCTCTTATAGGTGCTGCCTTCGGCGGTCTCATTTACAGCTTTTTGACCGTAACTCTACGCGCGAATCAGAACGTTACGGGTCTTACTCTTACGATTTTCGGCTCAGGCGTTGCTAACTTCTTCGGAGGCTCTCTCAACAAGCTTGCAGGCGGTGTCGGACAGATTTCCGTTGCCACCACCAGTACCGCCTTCCGTACCTCGTTCCCCTGGATTTCCACCGCCTTCGGTAAGGTGAGTGAGCTTCTCTTCAATTACGGCTTCTTCTCTTATATCGCAATAGTAATTGCGATTATTGCTCATATCTATCTTAACAAGACCCGTCACGGTCTTAATCTCCGTGCGGTAGGTGAGAATCCCGCAACGGCTGACGCCGCAGGTATCAACGTTACAAAATATAAGTACCTTGCAACCTGCATCGGTGCGGCAATCTCGGGTCTCGGCGGTCTCTACTTCGTTATGGACTATATCAAGGGTACCTGGGCAAACGACGGCAGTATCGAGTCTCTCGGCTGGCTTGCGGTCGCGCTCGTTATCTTTACCAAGTGGAAGCCCATCAACGCTATCTGGGGTGCCTTCGTATTCGGTCTCTGCTATTGGGTCTATCTCTATATGCCTCAAGGCGTTTCGGAAATACTCGCAGAGCTTTTTGGAGTGCAGAAGATATCTCACCTTCAGAGCCTTTATAAGATGCTTCCTTATATCGTTACTATCATCGTTCTTATTATTACAAGCCTCCGCAAGAAGCGTGAAAACCAGCCTCCTCAGAGCCTCGGTCTTTCTTACTTCCGCGAGGACAGATGAATGGTCGAAAGCGGACTCCTGCGAGTCCGCTTTCTTTGTTTTATCAGTAAAAGGGGGCTTTTTGAAAAAAGCCCCCTTTACCCGCAAAAACTTTTGTGGCTAAAAAACAATTTAGGGTTATATATAGACCTAACACAAAAAACAATTTAGGGTTAATTGAACGTAAACAAATCAACGGCGTAGCCGTTGTATATCATCTAGCCACAGGTAAATACACGCTGATGCGTGATGAGATACAAAGGCGGCTTGCCGCCTTTGATGATATACACCGCACTTCGCACGGTGATGATATACCAAGCCTGCGGCTTGGATAAAAAATTCCAAGTCCGCAGACTTGGAATTTTTTTGGCCCACCCTACAGGGCTCGCTCGCCTGCGTTTTACTTTCCGCTTCGTTAAACAAATCAACGGCGTAGCCGTTGTATATCATCAATTCTGAAAGAATTGCATATCATCAACACTTGGTGTTGTATATCATCAAGCCACAGGTAGATACACGCTGATGCGTGATGAGATACAAAGGCGGCTTGCCGCCTTTGATGATATACACCGCACTTCGCACGGTGATGATATACCAAGCCTGCGGCTTGGATAAAAAATTCCAAGTCCGTAGACTTGGAATTTTTTTGGCCCACCCTACAGGGCTCGAACCTGTCACCTTCAGAATCGGAATCTGACGCTCTATCCAGATGGGCTAAGGGTGGAGATATGTGCCGAGTGAATCGGCACGAGTATTAACTTAAGGCTTGAGCCGTCTCTTTTTCTTGCGGAAGAATACAAGACAAAATACGACGAGCACAAGAAGAGATATCAAGAATATTGCAAGCGAGGAGAAGTTGAGGACGGTTACGAATTTGCTATCGTTTACAAGTGATGAACGGGGAAGAGGCTCAACGCCCGACAGAGCGTAAAGAGGCTTCGTTTGTTCAAATTCACCGACCTTCACCGTAACGCTTCCAAGCTCGTCACCCTCATTTACGGGAGCTGTAACCGAATCGGGAAGAGTATAAGTAATCTCGACGCTCTCGTCAACGGCTCGCAGATAGGAAATATCCTCACGGCAGACCACCTCGACCCTTTCGGTCTTTCCGTTTTCAACGGTAACCTTATTCAGCGGTATATCCTTCTCGACGAGCACCTCCTCGTCAAAGCGCGCGAAGGCGTATTCGTGAAGGTTTATCGCATCGGTGAACGCCATATTGTCAAGATAATATCTATCGCGGTTTGCGCCGAGAGTAACGAGCAGATAGGACTCAGAGTCCTTTTCAGCCTTGGTTATAAGGCATCTGCCTGCTTCATCCGTAAATCCTGACTTGATACCCGTGAGTGCGGGATAATAATTGTTGCTGTCGGGGATTTCGGGAGACATAGTGCTTTCAAAATAGCGCTCGTCGGATACCTCCGTTGCGGGAATTGTATAGCACCACTTTGATATGATATCACAAAAGACGGGATTTTGCAAGGCGTATTTTGCGATAAGTGACATATCTTTTGCAGTTGTATAATGATTATCGTCGTGCAGACCGTGAGCGTTTACAAAATGCGAATTGAGGGCACCAATCTCACGCGCCTTTTCGTTCATTACCTCGGCAAAGGCTTCAACGCTGCCCGAAACGTAGCAGGCAAGCGCCGTCGCGCTGTCACAAGCCGATCGGATCATAGTTGCGTGAAGGAGGTCTCCCACAGTCAGCCTCTCACCGTATTTTATGGAAAGATGTGCGCCGCCCTGAGCGTAAATATCGTCAAAAATTCCTCTCGGAATTTCGTATATCTCGCTTAAATCCTGACATTTCTCAATTGCAATAATGCAGGTGAGAATTTTCGTGAGCGATGCGGGATATACATGCTCGTCAGCATCAAGCTCAAGCACCACTCTGCCTGTCTCAAGGTTTTCCATATACACGTTGTCGGAATATATTCCATCACCGTTTTCATACAGAGCAAGTGCCGAAAAAGTCAGCACCGTTGAGAGAATAACGGCAGTGATAATTAGTTTCAGTATCTTCATCAAAGCTCTCTCCTTGCCATAAAGTCTGCCCATTCTCCGAGAATCTCGGTATATGCGGAGGCAGGTATTTTTTTTAGGTGAGTGAGTGCTGTGTCTATGTACTCAAGCGCCAGCCTGCGCGTATACTCGACCGCACCGGTTGAAACAAAGAGGTCACGCACCGCAAGTATATCCTTGTCGGTTGCATATTTGCTTCCGACCACACGCTCAATAAGAGCCTTGCCGTCACTGTCGGCTTTTTCGTATGCGTTATTCAGAATGAGCGTTCTCTTGCCCTCGCGGATATCCGAGCCGATGGGCTTCCCGAGCTTTATCTCGTCACCCGTAACGCCCAAAATATCGTCCTGAAGCTGAAAGGCAATTCCACAGCTTGATGCAAATTCTCCCAAGGCAACGACGTGCGGATGCATATCGTCGGAGGTGTCAAGACCGAGCATTGCTCCGATTTTTGCGGATGCAGAGAAAAGCACGCCCGTCTTTTTTTGCATCATATAGATAATTTCGTCACGTGTACCCGTCGAAAAGGGAAGGGTCGGGTCTGTGATAAGACCTGCTCTCGTGTCAATGGCTTCTCCCTCCAGAACTCCCGTGAGACATTCGCTTTCAAGTATATCAACCGCGGACATTACCGTCGTGGGTGATATACCGCTCTTAGCCGTGTCGAGCATAAATCTGACCGACAGAGCGTGAAGCATATCTCCTGCAAGAATTGCGGTATCTCTGCCGTACTCGTCACGCTTTTCACGTTCAGCCGTCGGGAACATATCCGACACCAGCACGTGTACGCTTTTACCGCCTCGGCGGGTCGGGTCGTTGTCGATTATATCGTCGTGCACCAGCGTGAAGGTGTGAAAAAGCTCCACGGCACAAGCGGCAGAGGTGACCGATTCCTCGGCAGTCTTACCACCCGTTGCGCCTGCGGAAAGCATAAGTATTGCGGGACGGAGTCTTTTACCGCCTCGGTTAAAATATTCAACTGTTCCCCGATAAAGCTCTCTCGGACGGATTGTGTCAAGAGGAAATTCCTCAAAGCACCTCCGACAGCGCTCCTCGGCAGTTTTAAGATAATCGTAAAGTATCATAGCCTCACCTGTTGCACTTTTTTCTTTTTTGTGTTAGAATTATTGTATCATAGATTTTGATTAAATTCAAGTGTGTTAATATATCTTTAAGGAGTGTTTTTATGCTTACGCTTATTTGTGCGCCGACGGGCTACGGAAAGACCCGTTATCTGTATGACAGAATTGCGGAAAAGCTTAATTCGGACTGTGATTCCCGAATGTACGTTATCGTTCCCGAGCAGGAGAGCGTAAAGAGTGAAAAGGCACTTCTTGAGCATTTCGGAAACTCTCTCAACGAGAGAGTTGAGATACTCAATTTTTCCCGTCTTGCCAACCGAGTCTTCCGAGAGGCAGGCGGTATTACCTATTCCTACGTTGACAACGGAGGCAAGGACCTTATCGCTGCTACGGTGCTCGAGGATGCAGGGGAGGAGCTTCCCGATTTCTTTAAGGGAGTGGACGACGAGAGCTTTATCACCTCTCTTCGCTCGGAGGCAGACCTTTTAAGGCTGGGCGGTATTACTGCCGATGACCTTGTTGAATTATCCCGAAGCGTTGATGAGAAGGAGGAGGACTCAGCCCGACTCGTCGGTAAAATGAAACAGCTTGCCACCTTCACGACTCTCTACGAGGGCGCTATAAAGGAAAGCGGTATTGACGCTCTCGACGACCTCGACCGTCTTTCCGATACACTCGACGATTACGATTTCTTTGATAACACCTACGTGTTCATTGACGGCTTTTACGATTTTACCTACCCCGAATACAGAATAATCGAACGGATGGTGCATTATTCTAAAGGGGTATGGCTGACACTTCCGCTGGTTGAAAACGACCGTGAGAACGTATTCGTCCGTGGCAGTGATGCAAGAGCGAGACTTTACGAGCTTTGCGAGAGAATTGAAGAAGGCTGTGAAACGGTGTATCTTACCGAGCGTGTGAAAAAACAGTCGGAGCCTTTGTCACACCTTGCGACTTCTCTTATTTACGGTGTCGGAGGCAGGCTTGAGGCAGGGGAGTCGGTAACCCTTACCGCTTGCAAAACACCCTTTGACGAGTGCGTGCACGTTGCCCGTGAGATCGTAAGGCTTGTAAAGAACGGAGTACGCTTCCGTGACATTTCGGTCTGCTCGGGCAGTATTGCCGATTACGGCACAATGCTTGAGGACGTTTTTGAAAAGTACGGTATACGTTATCTCAAGA
Source organism: Clostridia bacterium (assembly GCA_017439965.1). Taxonomy (GTDB): domain Bacteria; phylum Bacillota; class Clostridia; order Oscillospirales; family SIG627; genus RGIG6353. Next base: position 31,313 of record JAFSID010000006.1, read on the forward strand.
CCAATCACGATACTCTTATCTCAAAGCCTCTCGTTGACTTTCTCTTTTCGGCTCTTGATGCCGTGCAGTCGGGCTTTTATCTGCCGAGGGTCAGGAGATTTCTCGAAAGCTCTCTTATTCCTCTTCCGAGGGACAGACGCTTTCTGCTCTTGAATTACGTCACTGCGTGGAATATAAATTCTTCTCTTTGGCACTCGGAGTCAGATTGGGTTATGAATCCCCGTGGCTACGTCGGTGCTCTTAACGGCAATGACGCGCGCGAGCTGGATGAGGTCAATCGTGCAAGGCGTGTGCTTGCGCCTATTCTTCTGCGCCTTGAACAAGGACTTAAGGCTAAAACCGTTACCGAAAAGGTTTCTGCAATATGGAGCTTTTTTGAGGATTGCAAGGTTAAAGAGACTCTCGTCAAGCGCTCCGACAATCTTATGAACGAGTCGGAATTTACAAGAGCGAGAGACGAGGCAGCCGTATGGAATCTGACGGTGGGGGCACTCGATAAGCTGACCGCCTCCATTGGTGACAGAGCCGTCGGGCTTGACCGCTTTATAAAGTATATGCGGATAGTATTCCGTGATTCCGCCTTCGGACGAATCCCGTCAAGTCTTGACGAGGTTGAGGTTGGAGACGTTGGCTTTTTAAGAAACGGTGAGGTTAAGCACACCTTTCTTATGGGCTTTAACGAGGGCTCCTTTCCTTCAAGCAAGGTGAGAAACGGAGTCTTTACCGAGAATGAGAGGCGAGTGCTTGAGCGCTTTAACGATTATTTCAAATCGGATTCTCAGGAGATGAAGCTGTATAACGAGGTTTTCGACCTTCTCGTTGCCGTATCCTCTCCGAGTGATGCCCTGCACCTCGTTTATCACACCTCTTCTCAAGGCTCGTCCGATGACAGAATATCCTTCTTTTTGCCGATGATTACCTCGGCACTTGAGATATATTCGGATACCTATGACCCGTCAAGCGCCTTTCCCGTTTGCCGTGAGGAGCTTTGTGAATGGGTTATTGCAAACCGTGATGCCGATAATATAGGTGAGGTCTTGGACAGTATAAGAACAAACGACTCAGAGCTTGCCGATACGCTTGAGGGTCGTATTGCTCAAAAAGGCTTTTCCTCTGACGCCCTCGTTTTTCAAAAGCCCGAGGAGGTCTTTTCAAACAGGCTTTCAATGTCACAGTCAAGGCTTGATACCTATTCACGCTGTCCCTTTTCGTTCTATTCAAATTACCTGCTTGAGCTTCGCACACATCGTAGAGCGGAGTTTAAGGCTGCCGAAAGCGGTTCACTCGTTCATAAGGTGCTTGAGGAGGTCATCGCCCGTATTATGAGCAACGGACGAGGCTTTAAGGGGACTGACTCAGAGGAGGTTAAGGCTTTGGCGCTTGAGTCTGCCGAAAACCACCTGAAGCTTACGGCTCCCGAAATTTCCGACAAGTCGAAGCGCTTTGCTTATCTTATAAAGAGGCTTACCTCCTTCGTGCTTTACGTTATAGAGAATATGCGCGAGGAGTTTGAAAATTCCGATTTTGAGCCTAAGCTTTTCGAGGAAAAAATGGAGGAGGGCGGAAAAATACCTCCTTACAGCGTGACTCTTCCCGATGGCTCAAGCCTTGTTTTCGGAGGCTGTGTTGACCGAGTTGATTGCTATGAGGAAAACGGACATACCTATCTGCGAGTCGTTGATTATAAGACGAAGATAGGCGGTAAGAAGTTCGACCTCAACGATGTTATAAACGGTATTAATCTCCAGCTTCTCGTTTATCTCTTTGCCGTATGGCAGAAGGGGGGAGAGCTTGAAACATCTCCTGCGGGAATTATGTATATGCCTGCCTCAAGACCGATGGTCAAGCTTGCAACGGCTGACGGTGTTGAGGAGGAAAAGGAGCTTCGTGACGATAATATGAAGCGCTCGGGTCTCTTTCTTCTCGATGAGGAGGTGCTTGAGGCAATGGAGCACGGTCTTGAGGGGCGAGTTATTCCGATCAAGCGTAAAAAGGACGGCGAGCTTTCCGCTCAGGCTACCCTTGCTACTCTCGAACAATTCGGAGCTCTTAAGAGATATACCGATAAGGTCTTTATCCGTCTTGCCGAAAAGCTTAAGGGCGGTCACGTTGAGGCTGAGCCTCTTTGCTCAAGCTCGATTGATAGCTGTAAATGGTGCGACTTCAAGGCGTTTTGTCGCTATGAGGGCGAGGGGCGTGAGTATATCAAGCACAAATCTCCTTGGACAGAAATTGAGGAAAATTGAAAATTATGGATGAAAGCGGACTGGAGTCCGCTTTCTTGATTTTAGTGGATTTCTTCTTTGTATATATTTGCGTTGCGTGAAAAACAAATATGGACTATATATAGTCCATACAGATAAAAAACAATTTAGGGTTATATATAGACCTAATCCAAAAAATAATTTAGGGCTATATATAGACCCAACCTAAAAAACAGTTCAGGTTCATATATAGCCCTAATCTATGTATTTATAATTTTTTGAAAACCGCTCGCGGTTTTCTTCCTTAACGTTTCCCATTTGGGGAACACATCATTTGACAGTAGGTCAAACATCATTCATCATTTGCGAAGCAAACATCATTTTCTTTGCGTTTCACAAAGTGAAACGCAAAGAAAATTTCACTGCCTTCGGCACAAGCAGAAGACAAAGAAAGGCAGAGCCTTCCGACTCTGCCTTTGAGTATTATTGGAATAAAGACGTTCCGAGAATTGGTAATGACCAGATAAGCTGATAGATAAGCACCGTAATCGGCGTTATCTTCTCGTGTGCGTTTGCGTTGAGCATACAAGCGATAAGTATGATTACCGAGAGCACGATCGTTGCAAAGCGCGCAAGGTTATTAAGGTTGATAATGTGACGGCACTTGTCACACCAAGCAAACGTGCGGAGAAGCGATGGTACCGACTTGTTTGAAACGATGGGAGAAGATGCCTCAACCGACGTTTCACAAGCGGTGATGTATTCAGCCTGATTGAGCTTGCTTACGACGATGGGGTAGTTATCGTCTCGGAGCATTCTCGTCATATAGCCCGTGTCGAGATTGGGGTCACAGCTCTTGATGACCATAAAAATACCTGCGTCGTAGAACTTATCCAAAATTGCCTTGAAGTTTCTTCCGAGAGAATATTTTATGTAGAACTTTGCCGAAAGCTCGTTCTCGGTGAGCATATACATTATTCTTCCACCCGATGCCTCGAACATTGTATCGACGGGATCCTCGGGACAAACAACGCCGAGTGACCTCACTGCCGATTTCGTTCCGAAAAGCACGTTTTTGTCGTCGATTACTGCGGCAATTGATGCGGGGAGTATTTCAAGTATTTCATCGTCCTCCGAAAGACCCGATGAGCCCGAGTCAATTATTGCTCGGTTAAACACGTCCTTGAGAGGTCCTCCGACAAGGCTGAAGACTCTTGATGCCGTGAGAATTGCCGTGTCCATACGCTCCTCTCCGAAGGGGACTACCGTGGAAAGCAGGATGCCCTTTGCGTTAAACGCATCGGTGTCCTTGAAGGAGATAACGCTTGCCGATGAGCAAGTGTCGAGCGAGGACTCTCCGATTACCGTGCTTCCTGAGTGTGAAAGTCTTAGAATGCCCTTGAGAAAGGGGAGAGATACAGATAGCACGGAAAAAACGGGAGTGGATATCACAAGTGCAAGAACGAGGTTGTCAAGCGTTCTACCAAAGGTGGGATTGCCCGACATTATATTTGCGATAACGGCAAATATTACCGAGGTAAAAACGATAAGCGGAAGGATTACCTTATACACGTCGCCAAAGCTTGACTCCTCGCGACTTTTTGCGATGAAGCCCTTTACGAAGCTCGTCTTACCGAGTGAGTAGAGGTAAGGCTCCTCGGGGAGATACTGCTCAAACGCGGTGTATTCCTCGGCGGACTCGTCAAGTGTGTTTGCAACGAACTTCTGAGTATCGGCTGACGTAACGCGGAAGGAAACGCCCTCGCGTCTTATATCAAGGTAGCTTGCAACAGCGCAGATAAAGGCGGAAAGCGCCGCAACCGATGAGAAAAGCACCGTGCTGTCACTTGCCATATCGAAGATGAGGTGCAAAAGTATCTGCGTTGCGCAAACGCATTCGAGAAGGAATGCCACGCTGTACTTGTTGGGCTTTCGGGTGAAGAGCGCCTTTGCGCCGTTTAAAAATACCTTGTAGGTACAAGCGCCTGCAAAAACGAGGCACTGAAGGTCAAAAAGTAAATATAGGATTCCGTATTTGCCCTGAGTCAGCCATTCGGGATGAAGGACTCCGGGAGACTCGTGAAGGAATAAAAGCACCGTGAAAATGAGTCCTAAAAAGGCTGAGGCAAGAGCGTTTCTTGAGCGTCTCTTGTAGTTTGCAATAAACTCCTCTCTCTGCTCGGGAGAGGTGTATTCCTCCTCAACGGTTTTTTTCTTGACCTCGTCGTCGTAATCCTCGTCATCGTCATCGTCGTCATCGACGTCAATGCTTGTGAAGATTTTATCCAGCGAGGGAGACTCGGTATCGTATTCGTCGTCTTCTCCGTCAAGCTCTACGGGCTTCTTTTTTTTCTTGGATTTTTTCTTTGCAAGGTCGAGATAAGGCTTGAGACTTTCGTCCTCGTCCTTCTCAATTTCGGGAGAAGGCTCCTCAAGAGGAATCTCCTTCAGCTTTTCGGAAAAGGATTTTTCTTTTTCCGTCTTCTTTTCTTTTTTCTTATCCTTGTCCTTTTTCTTGTCCTTCTTTTTTGTATATCCGTCTCCGAAAAGCTCGGAAAGACCGTCCTCCATATCAACGTCACTGGACTTGAATACCTTGGTTGAGTCCTCTCCGGTAAAGAAGGCACCTTGAGACTCTTCATCGGGAATCTCGTTTTCAAGCTCTACGTCTTCAAGCATAGGCGCCTTGTCCTCAATGGGAGCAGGTTTTCGGAGAGTGCCGTTTTTTATCCGATATTTTGACATTTCAAATATCCTTTCACTTCTTTATTCTTCTTGAACGTGCCGCCTCAAAAAGTATGATTGCCGCGGCGCAGGAAACGTTGAGAGAATTGACTCTGCCGAGCATCGGTATGGACGCTATAAAATCACAGTTGCGTCTCACGAGGTCGGATATACCTTCGCCCTCACTTCCGAGCACCACCGCAAGCGGCATATCGAAGTCTATCTCGTCGTAAAGCTGACCGTCAGCCTCACATCCGACGACCCATAAGCCCTCCTCCTTAAGCTCCTTGATAGCGGCGGTGAGATTCGTCACCTTTGCTATCGGCATATGCTCGACTGCGCCTGCCGAGGACCTTGAAACAACGGGGGATAGGGGAGCGGAATGACGCTTGGGGAGAATAACTCCGTGAACGCCCGCACCGTCGGCGCATCGAATGAGCGCTCCGAGATTGTGAGGGTCGTTGATTCCGTCCGCAATTACGATGAAGGGCTTTTCGCCCTTCTCTCGCGCGATGGCGAGAATGTCGGCAATTTCCACGTAATCCTTTTCGGCTGCAAGCGCTACGACGCCCTGATGCATAATACCGCAGGAGAGCTCGTCAAGCTTTTCGTGCTTGACCTCGATTATGGGCACACCTCTTGAGCGTGCCTCACCCTGAATTACAAGGAGTGCGCCCTCAAGCTCTTTTTTTACGAATATTTTATCCACGCTTCTTCCCGAGCGTAAAAGCTCGAGCACGGCGTTGCGTCCGCAAACGACGTTAGCGGAGATTTCCGTTTCGGCGTTGAACTGCTTTTCTTTATTGAATGATTTGTTTTTATACGTTTTTTCGTTCATGTTAATACCTCTTTTGAACAGTATAACATAAAAAGAAAAATTTGTACAGATTTTTATCGAATTTTCCAAAAAAATTATATATTTTTGCAAGTAAAAAGGTATGGCGATAAAGCCATACCTTTTATAATTACTCACTGAAAGAATAATGTATAGGATTATTCACCCTGCTGTTCCTTCATCTCAGCGTAGCACTTGCTGCAATAAACAGGGCGATCGTTGCTGGGCTCAAAGGGAAGCTTAGCCTCTCCACCGCAATTAGCGCAAACTGCTGTGAATAATTCTCTGTTAGCTCTTCCGTTAGCCTTCTTAGCGTCACGGCAAGCCTTACAGGTCTTGGGCTCGTTTACGAGTCCTTTTTCAGCGTAGAATTCCTGCTCACCTGCGGTGAAAGTGAATTCCTGGTTGCAAACCTTGCAAACCAATGTCTTGTCTTCGTACATCTTTTTACCTCTCCGGTTAAATAAATTTATGCGCCTCACGGCAAGTCCGCGATCGGATTTTCACCGACATCACAAACGTGCTTTGCTTAAGCTACGCGGACATATTGGCTGACAGTTAAAACTGCATCAATTACTTGATGAATTTTTTCAGCTTGCCTCTGATACGCTGAATGGCGTTATCGACAGATTTCGGAGTCGTCGAAAGAAGTCTTGCTATGACCTCGTAGGACGTACCCTTGAGAAAGAGCTTGAACACGTCTCTTTCGTAAGAGGAAAGGGAGGTGTCGATTTCTTCCATGATCAAGCGGAGATTTTCCTTTTCTAAAAGGAGCTTCTCAGGTTCTGTACGTGAATCAGGACACTGCTCTGCCACTGCCTCTTCAAAGGAGAAGGAGGAGCGGACAGGTTCGTTTTTTTTGCTGAAATAATCTCTGAGTGACGAGTAGATGCTATGTCTTATGCAAACCGTTGCATATGTTGGAAAGGATGCGCCCTTGGTAGCGTCAAAGGTGAGTGCCGCACGGTACAGACCGATAAGCCCCTCCTGATACAGATCCTCACGCTGACTTGCATCAACGTCGGACACCGAGGCGATATCCCGTATTATTCCGTCAAACCTTGCTGAAAGCTCGAAAAAGGCTTTTTGGTTACCACCTGCAATTTCCCTCACAAGTGAGTCGTTATCGTAGCTGGTATATGACGGCATAAAATACTCCAAAAATACAATTCGTTAACGACAGTATAACATATTTTTGTAACTTGTCAATAGTTTTTGAACAAAAAATTTAAGTTTTTTTAACATTTCTGTAAAAAATAAAATATTATGTCGATTTTTTTTGTACATATTGCATTAATCTACAATTTGTGATACAATAATAACAGTATAAAAGGAGGTACACGCTATGCCTTATAAATCCGTCATCGTCGATAAGACTGACATTAAAGTATACATTTTATATATCTTCCGCCTCTTGAAGAATCTCGGACAGAGTGTGACCTTCGAGCTTATTTCCGAGGTCGTATCCTGGGAGGGCGCGGTCAACTATTTTGACTTCACCGAGAACTTTTCCTACCTCGTTGAAAACGGCTCTATCTTTGAGGACCTTGAGAGCGGTAAGGACGTTTACGATATATCCGACAAGGGTATGATGATTATTGATACTATGGAAAAGAGTCTTATCGCAAGCGTGCGTGACAGTGCTATGCGCTCGATTATGCGTTACTTCTCCTTTAAGAAGGATTCAAGCCTTTACCTTAACGAAATCGTTGAGGAGGATAACGGCTGGAGAATAAAATGCTTCTTGAAGAGCGGAGGCCGCGTTATCGTTGACTCCAGCATCTTTTCCGAAAACCGCGCGTATATTGATAAGATTGCCTTTAATTTTGAGCAGAATGCCGAGAAGATTATTGACGGTATCGTCGGATTTATGACGGGAGATATCGACTTCTTCTTCAAGGATTCAAAATAACCTCGGCAACGCATTCGGCACAAAGAACCGCAGCGGTCTTTGCTTCGTCAAGCGTGTTCGCGCAGGTGCCCACCTCCAACAAGAACGAGGAGTAGGCAAGGTGCTGATTGTACCTTGCGCCTCTGAGCAATATAGGTCTTGACAGTGATGGATAGCTTTTGTCCATCACTTCTTTTATTTTTATATCGAGCGCAAGATTTCGCTTCCAGCTTTTGTAAACGCTTCCTCCCGCATCACTTCCCGCGACTATCATAACCTGTGCGCTTCGGCTGTCAAGGTCTCCTGCGACTGTCTTTATCTTTGTAAGGTCACCTGATATCAGCGAGTCTCGGTGAAGGTCTATCACAAGCCTTATTGACGGATACGCTTCGAGGTATTCTTCTATTGCTCTTGCCGATTTTGAGTAGGAGGTGTTGTAATCCTCAAGGTCGAACATTTCCGTACAGTGTATAACGGGCACGCCTCTGTTTTCCAGTACCTCGCAGAAAGCCTTGCCTACCGCAACGACGTTTCTCTCGGTGTCCTCCGTTCTCGTTTTGGTATTCTCGGGGTCGTAATATGCCTCGACGGTCGTTGACGAGTCGGAGTAATACGCCCTGACCTCACCCTCAAGATAGGACTCGGTGCCGTGAGTGTGTATAACGAGCACCAACGGTTCATCGGTGATTTTATACCTCGGCAGATATCCGAGAATCTCATCTTTGTCAATTGCGTATGAGGTCTCGTTGAATATCTCCTCGCCCTTGACAGTCCTTGCAATTATCGGTCGGTAATTATCGGGCATAAACAAAAGCTCGTCGAGTGCTTCAACGGGGAATAATCCATCCTCAAAGCTCAGTCTCGTATCCTCGGGTATTTCTTCCTTTATTATGTATGCGGAGGCATCCACCCTCCGTATAAGCACTGTGCCGATAATTCCTATCAGTATAACCAGCATAGGCATAGTCAGATAAAAGCGCACGAAAAGTAATATCTGTTTTTTCATTGTTCCTCCTTAATTTGCTATTGATACCATTTCCTCGTATTCAAGGCTTTTGTGAAATGCAAGATTGATTCCGTAGCCTATAACCTTTGCAAGACAGGAGATTATAAGGTCGGTATCCTTGGGCGTGACGAAGTATTGCAGGCTTTCGTCGGACGAGGAGAGTATCTCGTCGATATATTCGGGACGGCTCGTTCTTGCACAGTATTTTTCCAGCAGGTCGAAGGCGAGTGCTCCCGCATCGACCACCGTCGGTATTCCGATTGATATGACGGGTACGCCGAGCGTTGACTCGTTTAAAAGGCTTCGTCTGTTTCCCATTCCCGAGCCGGGAGCTATTCCCGTGTCGGATAGCTGTACCGTGGTCACGAGCCTGTCGAGGCTCTTCGAGGCAAGTGAGTCTATGGCAATGACGAGTGACGGCTTTATTCTGTCAACGAGGCTTTTTATTATTTCGGTCGTTTCTACTCCCGTCTGACTCAAAACTCCAGGAGACAGAGCCGCAACGTCAAAAAGCCCAAGGTCTGTAAAGAGAGAAGGGGAGTCGGTCTTTATGTGACGGGTGACGATGACGTGCTCAAGCGCTCTCGGACCTATTGCGTCCGCCGTTATCGTGACGTTGCCGAGTCCTGCGACGAGTATCGGCTTGTCGGTCGTGATTCTGTTATCCGTCAGCTCTCCGATAAGCACCGACAGCGCTTTTGAGGCTCGGATGAGAGAGTCGGAGCTTTCGTTCCACGGTGTTCCCGTGTGTAGCGTGAGATATTTACCGCAGGGCTTGCCCGTAAGCTCGGATGCCTTGTCGGTCAGAATCTCTACCCTCGTCATTGAAAATCCGTTGAGGTTTTCTTCCTTATATATAATGCCGTCAATCGCACCGTCTCGTCCCTTTGTGGCAAGTTCGTGCGCTTCAACGGCTAAATCGGTTCTTGGTTGGTACATATTGCTCTCTTTCCTTTTTGCTTCGTATATATAATACACCGTCGTATAGGTCGAATTTTTCAAATTTTAGTAAAAAAATAAAAAAAGTTCAAAAATAGTCTTGATATTTTTGAAGTTTCGTGGTATGATACATAATTGAATAGGTTACTATGCAAAGGAGTTAGTCAACCTTTGCAATTTAAGGAGGTGCAAAAGAATGCCTAATATCAAATCTGCGAAGAAGCGTGTTTTGGTTACCGAGAAGAAGACTCTCCAGAATCAGATGTTCGTTTCTTCTATGAAGACTGCTATCAAGAAGTATGAGAAGGCTGTTGCTGAAGGCGATAAGGAAACCGCTATCAGCACCTATAAGGCTGCGGTAAAGAAGATTGACATGGCTGTTGCTAAGGGTCATATTCATAAGAATGCCGCTGCTCGTAAGAAGAGCCAGTTCACAAAGAAGCTTAACGCACTCGCGTAAGTTAAGAATTTCTTATCCCACACGAAAGTGTGGGATCTTCTTTTTTATCACATAATATTGTCAAGCGTCGTGTCGCTGTAACCGAGTATTGAGGAAAGGTAGATAAGACAGTATTCCTTTTCCGCCTTGAAGTGCTCTGCATTTCCCGAACTCAGAAAAACAGATGTACGCTTGAGGCTTGAGAGAACTCTGTCGTATTCGTCGTTCGGTACTCCAAGCTCAATTAAAAACGAGCTGTCCTCGAACGTCTTTATGCTTTGCTCAAGTGCTTGAGGACTTCCGTTTTCATCAAGCTCCTTGAGACTATAATAAATAGGAACGAGAACCGATTCCTGCTTTACCGAAATAATATACGCTCCCGTTACGAGCGTGAGGAGTATAAGAACCGAAATTACCACTGACCTCATTCTTCCTTTTTTACACTGTACACCTGACCGCTATCGCTTAAGGTGAGCAGAAATACCTCCGAGATATTTTTAAAGCCTTGCTTTTTTACCGTGTGCTCAAGCCAGGCTTGAGTTTTGCCTGCGATCGACAGGGCGTTGACGTTCACACGGCCGTCAATAATAAGCGCTCTGTCCATATCTGCGCAGTCCCTTTTGAGTACGCTTATCTTGCCGTTCGGCTCAAGAAGTGCGTATTCCACCTCGTGAGGTCCTCCGACGCCCTGCTGACGAAGCTCGGACAAAAGCTCCTCCACCGTTATGCGTGCGTTGGACAGCGCTTTTGGTTTGAGCATCCCCTTTACGATTAAAAAGTCAGGAGTCTGGTCAAACGCTCGCTTTACCGTTCTCCATTTCGTTGTAGCGTAGGATATGATGACCTCGACTGACACAAGAAACAGAATAGGCGTTATACCGTAAAGAAGGGGAGTTGACTTGTCACCAACGGGAAAGGTGGCAAGCTCTGATATGAATATAGCGCAGACAAGCTCGGACAGTTGAAGCTCTCCAACCTGACGCTTTCCCATTAGCTTGAAGGAGAAAACGGTCAGAAAATATATAATAAAAAGCCTTATCAGAATAGTAGACATACTCGACCTCCGCATTTAGTATGGCGTAAAATCGTCTTTTTATTAAAAATCACAAATTTTCTTTTGAAAAACTATTGACAAGTGACAAAAAAAGTGATAAAATACCAACACTTCACCAAATGTGAGGTTCACACAAAAAACTTTTAAAAAAGTTTAAAAAAGGTATTGACAAAAAGCCTTGTGTGTGATATGATAGACAAGCTGTCAACGAGACAGTGAATTGGACATTGAAAATTAAACAACGAGACAAATGTACAAAGTGTGAGAGGTAAAACTCGAAGCAAGT
>JAFSID010000007.1 GCA_017439965.1 Clostridia bacterium
ATCTACGCATTTGGGTTACGGTTACCTTTTGGACTTCGTTGTTTTGCGTCAACTTATCCGCCAAATACGCCTTGGTATTAAGTTTCTGTTCGTAGGGCTACGATTTCGCTATTGCTTCTTCTCTCCCACACCTCACGGTGTGAAACTTGCAAGGTGCTTTTGAGTTCGTCGGTAACTACGCCTCGGTGGACTTTCACCACAGAGCATTGATATGCCCGTCATACACAAGAAAGAGGCTGAGCTTTTACTCAGCCTCTGTTTCTTTCTCAACGTCTTTATCTTTCAACGGAAGTAAAATAAGCTTTATAAGTGCAAATACAATCCAATAAACCACCGTAAAGAATGCCGTCGCAACGAAAATCTGCACCGACGAGCGTTCAAAGGGAAGAAGCAGGAATACCACGAAGCCGACGGCGGTCAGAATAAATCGGAGTATAGCAGAGAATGACGCTGGCAAGGACTCGATAAAGCCTAAAGCCGATGACAGACCGAAGATTGCCGAAAAGCCGAAAATTGACAGAATTACCTCTCGGGTAAGATTTGCCGTCGTGGTGTTAAGCAAAAACAGCGCCATCAGAAGCACCGTTACGCAAAACAGTATAGCAGTATCGCAGAGCATTTTGTATATAATATTTAACGCCTTTTTCATTTATCTTTTCTCCTTATGTTTTTTTCAATTATATACCATTGTCCGCAAAAAATCAAGGCTTGTGTCAAAATTCAACCTCAAGCTCGGTTGAGGCTCAAATACCGATAGCGGTTTATAAACAGTAAAGAGTCATAACAGTATTGATTTTTTTCGCAAAATAGTGTAAAATTCAGTTGAGGTGATAAAATGCAATTCATATCTCCCAACGGACTTGAAAGACCCGTAAGGCTGAGTGAAAAAACGAGGCTGTTTGCCTATGAATCCTTAAACCGCAAATACGGTCTTGACACAAGAAAAACACCCTCGGTCACCCTTGACTCAAGCGAGGGTATGACCGAGCTTGAAAAATACGATACGGCTATAAGAAAAATCGTCACCGAGGCACCCGTGCGCATATGTGACGGAGAGCTTATCAGCGGTGCGGCAACGCTCGGACGGGCAATATTTCACGAGGTGCCCGCAGTATACAACGGAAAAGCGCTTTTCTCAAGCATAAGTCACCTTACCGTAGATTTTGAATCGGTCTTAAAAATCGGCATCGACGGAATACGCAAAAAAGCCGAGGAGTCTCTGTCAAGGCATATCGGGTGTAAGGAGGAAGAGTTTTTAAGAAGCTGTATAAATACGCTTGACTCGTTTGATATATGGCACAAAAGATACCTCGACCTGACCGACGGAAGACTTTCAAGAGTACCTCATAAGCCTGCCGAGACCTTTTTGGAGGCAGTACAGAGCATATGGTTTACCTTTGCATTTATAAGGCTTTGCGGTAACTGGACGGGTATCGGACGCATCGACGCAATGCTCGGTGAATATCTTGACCGCGACCTTGAGTGTGGCAGACTCACGCTTGACGGAGCAAGAGAAATTCTCGCGCACTTTTTCATCAAGGGCTGTGAATGGGTATCGGGAGGTGATTACGGAAGCGGCGACGCCCAGCACTATCAGAATATCATACTTGCAGGCGTTGATGAAAACGGAGCTGAGGTCACCAACCGCGTTACCTACCTCGTGCTTGATATAATTGAGGAGCTTGGAATAAGTGATTTTCCGATAACGGTAAGAATCAACCGCAACAGTGACAAAAGGCTTCTTCGACGGGTGTCAGAGGTAATGCGCTACGGCGGAGGCATACTTGCAATATACAACGAGGACCTGATTATTGACACCCTTGTAAAAAACGGATATCCCTTGAGTGAGGCAAGAAGCTTTGCCAACGACGGATGCTGGGAGGTGCAGATACCCGGCAAGACCTTCTTTGTTTACAGCCCCTTCGACTCACTTCAGGTGCTTCAGAAAACTCTCAAAAAAACCTACTCCACCTATGAAGAGCTTTACTCGGCATATATCTCCGACCTCAAGGAGCTTTGCGATAAAATATATACGGCGTTTACCTCAAGCTTTGAGGCCGACAACCTTTTTGAATGGAAAAGACAGCCACCGTGTACCGTCGTCTCAATATTTGAGCAGGGCTGTATCGAAAAGGGACGCTCGTATCTTGAGGGCGGGCCGATATACAATCTCGTCTCCCTTCATATCGGCGGAGTGCCCGACGTTGCAAACAGTCTTTACGCTATCAAGAAGGCGGTTTTCGAGGAAAAGAAAGCCTCTCTTGACGAGCTTCAACTGGCACTCGCATCAAACTGGGAGGGCTTTGAGGAGCTACGCCTTCACGTTATGAACAAATATAAATACTACGGCAACGGAAACGCCGAGGTTGACGGAATCGTTGCCGAAATACTTGACGCCTTTGCCGATATATGCGACTCCTTCAACGGCAAATGCGGATACACCTTTCCCGCAGGAGTGAGTACATTTGGCAGACAGCTTGAATGGGCACCGCTGAGAACGGCAACCGCAAGCGGACGGAAAAGCGGAGAGGTGCTGTCTCCCAATCTGTCTCCCCTGCCGAGCACCGACTCGGAGGGTGCAACGGCGGTCATACGCTCCTACTGTACGGTTGACCATTCAAGGCTCGCAAGCGGCTCGGCTCTCGACCTGAAGCTTGTTGCGACAAGCATCAAGGGTGAAAGGGGGCTTGATGCCCTCGGCGGACTTATACGGACTTTCATCGACCTCGGAGGCTTTTTTATGCAGCCCGACGTCGCAAGCGCCGACCTTCTCCGTATGGCACAGAAAAGCCCGGAGGATTTCAAGACCCTGTCGGTCAGAGTATCGGGCTGGAGTGCAAGATTCGTCACGCTCAACAAGGAATGGCAAAATATGATAATCGCGCAAAACGAATGATTTAAAAGGGGCTGAGTCAAAACACTTAAAAAAGTGAAAGGCTCAGCCCCTATACAAAATATTTTCTTAACAATATTTTCTCGATTAACCGATAATTAGCTATTTTTGCCTTTGTTCTTTATTGTCACTATATAGTAACTGAATAGCCATATTATAGTTAGAACATATGGTACAATTTGATATAATATTAATTCAATATCTTTTAGCTTAACCCAAAAGAAAATACTCATTAACGCATTTAGTAATAAGCAAATCACAATTGCTTTAAATGGCAACTTGAAAATTATCAATTGCAAAAACACTAAAACTAGCGGTATACTAGCTATTGTAAAATTCCAAGCATGTTCAAACATATAATACAAAAAATCCATATAAAGATAACTCCGTTAATAGTCTTGTGTTAAGTCAATTTTGGGGGGCAAAATGATTTGTGTCCAAATATCCATCCCAGCTTCCGTCCAGAATGTCAATTATATACTGTACAATACTTCCAATTGAAGAAATTATATTTACAATACCAGCCAATATTCCTATGGTTTTTACAATGCGACAAGTTGACTCCCTTGCAAATGCACAATAAAGTCTATCATCAAATCGCTTGAAAAGTTGCTTTCCGACAGAAATTAATCTTTTGCCCAAAGATGCCAATTTGCTTGATGATTTAGATACCGTTTTCCATATTTTTGAAATTGCAAATAATGTAGGTATAAGCCAAATGATCAAATTGATTGCTGTGCCTAACCATTTAATATTAATTTTAACATAACCCGTAAAATCAACATTGTTAATGGGGGTTGTTACAACAATATGAATAAAGATTATACTCTAAGGAGCGTTGACCAAACCAGAGAATTTCAGGCTCATCGGCATTGACGAAGCGACAAAGCTCAGGGTCATAATAGCGTGACTGGAGATAGTAAAGACCGAACTCATAGTCGTAGAGGTAGCCTCTGTAACGGAAGGGGTTAATATCCGCGAGGTCAACTCCGCTTCTGTCACGCTTTACAACTATATTATACCGAAAATATTACCTCTTGTCAATAAAAAGCCAAACGGCAGACCGAGGTCAGTTGTACAATTGTATCATAACACTTTAATTCTTCTGAGAAATGATAATCATTTTTTCTTTACAATAACAGATTTATGTGATAAAATTATGATGAAATATTGTGTATTTTGTTATAAGGAGTAAAAAATGCCTGCTTGCTTCATTTCGTATTCTCACAAGGATGCGCAAATTGCTATTGCCATTCAAAACATACTGGAGCAGAACGGAATCAAATGTTGGATTGATTTTCGTGATGCAATTCCCGGTGCCGATTATGCCTCATCAATAGTTCACGCGATAAAAGAAAGTGACGTTTTTATTCTTGTTTTGTCACAAAACAGCAATAACTCGACCCACGTATTAAACGAAATCAACTCCGCGGCAAATGCGGGCATAACCATTATTCCCTTCAAGGTTGATGACAGCGAACTTAACGAAAGCATGGAATATTATCTCGGACGGACTCATTGGATGGATGCACTTACACCGCCGTTGGAAAATCACATAAACCAGCTTATATCAAGAATCAATTGTATTAAGGGCGTTTCTTCATCCGTTTCGGACAAATCAAAACCGACTCCCGATAAAACCGAGTGTAAAATGATGAAATATCAAGACCTCATAAATCTTGGATATACCTCAACCTCAATTTCGTTACAGCTTGTAGAAAACGATTACATAAACTGCAACGGAATAACAACCGAAAACGAAGGCACCGCTCAGCAATGGGAAGAATATTTACAGGATAATAGCGAAACGTTTCAATATCTTATAAATGCCGAGAATAAAATAGTTGGCGATTGGTCGATAGTGGCTTTGAATGACGATGCCTTTCGTCTTGCCGTAAACGGAGAGCTTCTGGAGTCTGAAATAAACCTTGATAAAACCGAATTGATTTGCTTTCCGGAATTTTACAAAGGATATATTCTCACGTTCTCACTTCTTCCGCAATACAGAAATATGAAAAATTACAATTTGATTATAGACTCATTTCTGAGCCAGCTTGAAGAATATGCCGAAAACGGTATATATTTTAAGGAATGGTGCATAAACGTATTCGGCAAAGAGGTTGAAGCAATGGTAAAGCAATTGGGCTTCAAATATTTGACCGACAACAAGGTGCTCGGCAAAATATATTATTGCAAATTCATTCCGCTTCCCGATATACCCGTATACAAAAAGCACCCGAAATTAGTTGAGGCTTATTCAAATGTTGAGTTCTGAATACTGCTGTGCGAAAGCAACCGCTTGCGATGACACAGGTCTGATAGCAAAATATATTTACCTGACAGACCCTTACATTTATCCGTGTATTTGCCCGTCACACGCCTGCGAGGAATGGCAAAGAATAATAAAAGGGTGTCTTTCCGACAATAACAGCATATACAGTCTCGACACCGTTTCGGTTGCCAAGCATAATAACTCGATTATAGGTGTTGCGTGCGTTATTCCCTGCGGGAAGCAATTAACCTTCATTGATTCCGATAAAATACCTACCTCTATTCAGCAAGGCTTGAACACCGCCATTGAAGGATATTTTAAACCGCTGATTGAGGAATCCGCCAATTATGACGGATACAATATAATCAACGTATGCGTTGACCCCGATTACAGAGGTCAAGGAGTAGGCTCACTTATTATGGAGCATTGTATCAGTGAATACGGTAGCAAAACTCTTCACCTTGACGTAATTGCATCCAATTTGTCGGCAATCGCTCTTTACTCGAAATTCGGCTTTACGATTGAAAGCAAATATATGGGCTTTTCAGGAAACGATATCGGGCTTGAATGCTATCATATGATAAGACGTTAATCACAATATGCAATCAAGTCTCTTGACTTTTGCGTAACAAATAAGTATATTAAGGCAGGAACAACATATGAACTATGAAATATTTATTTCATACAAATGCTCTGATGATCACGGAAATAAAACTCGTGATTATATGATAGCAGAAGAATTATATAATTCATTAACCGCTATGGGATACAATGCTTTTTTCTCTTCGGATACATTGGAAAAGCTTGGTAGCTCAAGATATAAAACGGATATTGATGCAGCGCTTGACACATCCAAAATTATGATCGTTGTTTTATCTCAAGCCGAGTATGCTTCGTCGCAATGGGTTCAATATGAATGGGATAGCTTCTACAACGATTATCTGTCCGGTGTTCGCAAGGATGCAAACCTCTTTACGTTAACCGACGGCGTTAACGTTCACGAGTTACCCAGAACACTCCGCAACGTTCAAAGCTTTGATTACTCAGATGGCTTAAATCACTTGTGCGAATACATAAAAAATCTTCTTCCCAAGGAAGAAAATCACGAAGATATATTATCAGGTATTAACACAGACCAAAATCGGATATCAATAATCACAGGACGCCAAGTGACAAATCAGGATATTCGAGAAGCCGTGGCGTTAGATATGCTCGTCTATGATGATATTTATCACGTTGACACCACTCAATGCGAGGAATGGTTTAACGTTAATCCGGATATTTACATTATGGCAAAGGACAACCGTACCAACCGCGTTATAGCGTACGTGAACGTTTCTCCCGTTACAGATGAATGCTACGATAGAATAAAAAACGGTGATTTCATAGACACGGGAATAACCGCCGATATGCTTCTGAGCTATGATATGCCCTTTCCGTATAGCGTTTACTTTTCTTCAATCGTCATTCATCCCGACTATCAAAACACAGAGGTATTTATGCAATTATTCAACGCCATCGTAAAGAAATTCATATGCCTCGGAGAGCATGAGGTGTATGTCAAGCGCATATTAGCCGACGCCGTTACAAAGAACGGAGAAAAGTTTTGCAAGCTTTTTGGCATGAATAAGGTAAAGGGAAGCAATCACGAATCAACGCTGTATGAAATCACGATGATTCCTCCAAAATTCAGAATTTTATCTAAAATGTCAAAACGGTTATACGATTATTATCAAAAAAAATACGACGAAGCACCCTACCTGTTTCAAGATGATGAGCAATTATAAAATAATAATTTTATCTTCATATAACAAAACACCTCCTATGGTTTATTATCCATAAGAGGTGCTTCGTTTTTGTGCCATACAGGTCTAAAAATAGCTTCAGTGCTTTTATTTTAAAATTCAACCTCAAGCGTATAAGTGCCATCGGACAATGGAGTAAAATCAAGTCTCACGATGCCGTTGTCAAGCAATTCATAATCGCAGGAGGCGGAGGAAACGGAGTAGCCCTCGGGCAGATAAATCCACAAGCGATACTCGTCGTTTGCAACCAGTCTTGAGGTAACTCTCATATGCTTTTCATCAACGGCTACCGACTCAATTTCAGCCGCACCTTGAGTTATATGACGGGAGGTGGAAACTATCTGAGGCTTATCCGATACCTCTCTCACGGCAAGGACTCTCGTCTCACAGCCCTCAAGCTCAAGCTCTATTGAAGTGCAAGCACCGAGATATTTCTCGTTGAAGAAATCAAAAATATGCCAGCTCTCACCCTCTGCGTGAATATCCCTCTTTATATTAAGAGAGCGGATGACGGGCACCTTCAAAAGATTCAGTACCGACACGACGTTGTACTGCTCCCTCTCACCCGCCACCGCAAGATTCACAAGAAGCGTATCTCTTTCAATCGGTATATTGCAGAAGCTCATCGGATGAATATCCATTACGGGCAAGGCTCTTTTTATAAGGTCAACACGCGCCTCGTCAAGTGCCTTGAAATCGTCTCCGAGGGTTAAAGGCAGACCGAGAAGGGATATAAATGCGGCTCTTGAGCGTGCCTGCGTCATTGTGTTGAACTCCTCGCGAAGCACAAGGTTGTCGGGGTCGGCATAAAGCACGGTATTGTGAAGCGGATAGAATCTGAGTGTTTTAAAAATACACTGCTTGGCAAAGGTGTCCCAATCAAAAACGTCGTCACCGACTCTTGCGGCGTCAAAAAGGTCAGCCGTCCACAAAATGTCTCTATCCTGAATAGCGGCGCAGGAAAGCATATAAATATCCTTGCCGACAATCTCACGAACTCTTTTGATAACGCGTCGGAAGGCATCCTTCGTGGAAAGGCTCGGGTCGTACATTTTGTCGTGAAATTCATCGTGATAGGTAAGAGCGTTGGGAATCGTATCAAACTTGATTGCCTCATATCCCCACTTAAGCACATTGCCGAAAACGAGAGGTAAATACTCGTCAAGATACTTGGGATGAGAAAAGTCGTAGAAATATATTCCGCACCAGGTTGGAGCCTCCGAGAGAATTATCTCGGGGTTAACCTTCGTATAATCATTCAGATTTACGTCGTTCGTAAAGCCTGTCCAGAGCGCAGGAATAAAGCCTGCCTCTTTTATTTTATCCGAAATGAATTTAAGACCGTGAGGATATTTCTGAGGGTCGGGAGTAAGGTTATTTACACCGTCACACCTAAACCCCTTCATATCACGGTGGAACCATTCCCAGTCTATCCAGAAGGCATCCGCACCAAACGCCTTGAGATGCTTTTCCTGAAAGGCGAGATTTTCAAGCACCGTATCCTCAGAGGCATTGAATTTGACGGCATACCAGGTCATCCAACCGGCAGGAGCTTTTTTAAAGGTGGACTCCTTATTTATCGGAGAATACTCGATATCATATTTTCGTGCAATAACATTTTCCTCAACAAGCATTTTAGCCACGCCGTCAATATCAACGGTATACGCCTTTTCGTCAAAGGAATATCCAAGCCTTTTATCCCCCGTAAAAACGAGAACGCTGTCGCTCTGTCTGTCAAAAATAGCATTGTCAACGCTTGACACGGCGTGACCTATCGCACAGCGGATTCCGTCATACTCGCTGTCGGTGGATATTGCAAAGGAATCATCTCCCCAAAAAATCCGAGCGGAAATTTTTCCTTCAAAGGCTATTCCCGACTCACCGACGGTGAATTTTCCTTCCTTGAGAAAATAAGTATCCCTCTCAACCTCCGTAATTTCCGAATCACAAAAAAAGCACTCTCTTCCGTTAACGGACAGGTTAAAGCCGTCCGAAAATTTGTTTACCGAATACTCCATTTTATACCTCCAAGCATCTATTGAAAACATTTTATCATACCGATAAGGCTTTGTAAACAGTAAAAAAACCACAACCGAACCAACGCCCTCGCGGTTTTGAATTCTTCACAAAAAATTCATCCTAATTTATCCAAAAACATCCGTTTTGCACCTTGAAATGCACTTTTTTATATGTTATACTTTTAAGAGAATATACGATTGGAGAAATAAATTGAAACTACTTGCCAAAGCCCTTAAGGAATCGGCACTCTCCTCGCTTCCGATATTCGTAATAGTGCTGCTCCTCAGCATTACCGTTGCTCCAATGCAATCGGGTGTATTAGTGCTTTTCTTCTTCGGCACTCTTATGATAATATTCGGAATGAGCCTTTTTGCGCTCGGTGCCGACATTTCCATGCAGCCCTTAAGCGAGGGAATAGGTATCACTCTTGCGAAGGCTAAAAGCCTTGTGATACCCTTGGCGGTCACCTTCATTCTCGGACTGCTTATAACGGTAGCCGAGCCTGACCTCACGGTACTCGCAGAGCAGATACCCACAATACCCAATCTCGTTCTGATAATCTGTGTCGGAATAGGAGTCGGTATATTTCTTGCAATTTCATTTATAAGAGCGAGATTCGGAATACCGCTTTCTTATCTTTTGTGGATATTCTACGCGGCAGCCCTCATTCTTGCGCTCTTCGTTCCGAAGGACTTTATTCCCGCGGCGTTTGACTCGGGAGGAGTTACGACGGGTCCCATCACCGTCCCATTTATCATGGCGCTCGGTGTGGGTATGGCGTCCATTTCGGCAGACAAGCGTGCGCAGGAAAACAGCTTCGGTCTTATCGCTCTTTGTAGTATAGGTCCTATCATATCAGTGCTTATTCTCAGCATCTGCTTCAAGCCCGAGGCAGAGACCGCTGAAACCGTAATCGGCATTTACAACACCTCGCGCGAGGCATTCGGTGCATTTGTCGAAGCCTTTCCGCACTATTGCAAAGAGGTAGCAACGGCGTTTTTACCCATCATTGCCGTATTTGCAATTTTCGAGCTTATATTCAGACGCTTCCACCTGCATCAGCTTTTGAGAATATCGGTAGGTCTCGTTTATACCTACGTCGGACTCGTTCTCTTCCTTACGGGCGCAAACGTAGGCTTTATGCCTGCGGGCAGGCTCATCGGCTCGGAAATAGCCGAGAGTGATATGAAGCTTTTACTTATCCCCATAGGTATGCTTATGGGCTACTTCGTAGTATCCGCCGAGCCTGCGGTACACTCCCTCAAAAAGCAGGTTGAGGAGATTACCAACGGCGCTATCGGACAAAAGGCAATCGGTACGGCACTCTCAATCGGTGTTGCCGTATCGGTCGGTATCGCAATGCTCCGCGTTGTAACGGGTATTCCGATTTACCCCTTCCTTGCAGTAGGATACGTAATTTCTCTTGTAATCGCCTTCTTCGTGCCTCCCGTCTACACGGGTATTGCGTTTGACTCAGGTGGAGTTGCCAGCGGTCCTATGACCACCACCTTTATACTCCCCTTTGCAATCGGCGCGTGCGAGGCGCTCGGCGGTAACATTATGACGGATGCCTTCGGAATCGTCGCAATGGTAGCGATGACCCCTCTTATCACCATTCAGGTAATGGGTCTTATCGGCAAGCTCAAACAACAGCGTATGATTGAAAAGGCGCACAGCGAGCTTTTACAGATTCCCGACGATATGCTGTTCTATGAGGAGGTAAAGTAAATGGATAAAATCGTTATGCTTCTCTCCTTCATCACGCGAGGCAAAAGCAGAGAGTATCTGGATCTGCTTCACGGAGAGAACATAAAGCTTCACTTTCAAACGGTCGGTCAGGGTACTGCTCCCACCGAGCTTATGGACATATTCGGACTCGGCACGAACGACAAGGACGTTATGATAAGCTACGCTCCGAGAAGAAGCGCGGAGAGACTTGCGCAAAAGCTTATAGACCGAGTTGACCACTCGTCTACCCACTGGGGCGGTATAATGATGCTCATTCCCCTTTCGGCTGTCAACCGACTCACATCTGAGATACTCAATCGGGCAGACCGAGACTTTACCCATAAAGGAGAATCGAAAATGGATAACGAAACTAATCACACGCTTATCTTTATAACGGTAAACGCAGGCTATTCCGAGGAGGTTATGCAGTGCGCAAGACGTGTAGGCGCAATGGGCGGAACGGTAATGCGCGCAAGACTTGCGGGCAGCGAAAAGCTTGAGGTACTTGAGGGGCGTGAAATTCAGGAGGAGAGGGAAATAATTTCCATTCTCGCCTCCGAAAATATAGCCGTTGCTATAATGAACGAAATCAACGCGCACTTCGGACTCAAGACCGATGCATCAGGCACCGTCGTTGCGGTTCCCGTTGATAAGGCATTTAAGATTTAAACAAATCGCAAAAATGACAGAGTAGCTCTCTGTCATTTCTTTTTTGCAAATCCGTTGGCGTTAAAAATGTTAATTTTCTCAAAATTCATTGACTTGGTAGCCAAAATGTGATAATATAGTATTGAAAACTACATATACAAGTGGCGATAACCAACCAAATAAGTATTCAATACGAATTGGAGGAGAAAATATGAAAACCTACAACGCAACGAAATTCAGCAGCTTCCGTGAGATAATCGACCGCATTGCAGAAAAATTCAAGGACAAGACCGCATTTCAGATAAAGCAGTCGGAGGGCTACCGTGAGATAAGCTTCGACACCTTTCGTCTGCACTTTTACAGACTTTGCACGTACCTTTTGAAAAAGGATATGTACAAGAAGAGAATAGCCGTATCGGGAGCAAACTGCTACGAATGGGTGCTCTCCTACCTTACCGCCGCAACGGTTGGCGTTGCAGTGCCCGTTGACAAGGAGCTGTCGGGCGAGGATATCGAGGAGTTTATGAAGGCAGGCGAATGCTCAGCCGTTTTCTGTGACCGAAAGGTTGCCGAAAAGCTGAGCGTCGAGTCGGTTTCCTTTGAAAAGGTAATGGAGATAGTTGACTCCCCTATGACTCCCGCCTTTTTTGAGATTTCAAAAATTGAGAAAAAGCGTGACGAAATGAGCGTACTCATTTTCACCTCGGGTACGACGGGCTCGTCAAAGGGCGTTATGCTCTCGCAGGACAATATCTGCTCAAACGTTTATCAAACGGTACAGATAGTAAAGGTTAAGGACAGTGACAAAACTATGTCCATCCTTCCTCTTCATCACACCTACGAATGTACGCTCGACTGTCTTTTGATACTCTCGCAGGGCGCTTGCATCTGCTATGCCGAGTCACTCCGCACGGTAGCGCGTAACATCCGTGAATATTCCCCCTCCATACTCGTCGTAGTGCCCGAGCTTCTCGCGGTGCTCAACCGACGCATCAAGGCGGGGATAATCGAGGGCTGTCCCAAGAATTACAAGCACTATTTCGAGGAGCTCTCACTCGCAGAGGCGCTTAAAAAGGTCCCCTTCGTCATCCGAATTGCCATAAAGAACAAGGTTAAAAAGACGCTCGGCGGAAGGCTTCGTCTCTTTATCGTGGGCGCGGCAGAGCTTGACACCGCAATCGTTGACGATTTTACCGCCCTCGGCATACGCACCCTTCAGGGCTACGGACTCACCGAATGCTCTCCCCTTCTTGCAGGAAACAGTGATTTTTACTTCAATCCCTCCTCAACGGGAATTGCCATACCCGGTGTTGAGATAAAAATCGACAATCCCAACGCAGACGGCGTGGGTGAGATAATTGCCAGAGGTGACAATATTATGCTCGGCTACTACAACGACCCCGAGTCTACCGCCGCCGTACTCCGTGACGGATGGTTTCACACGGGCGACCTCGGAAAAATGGATCCCGACGGCGCTCTTTACATCAAGGGCAGAATCAAAAACGTAATCGTTGCCGAAAACGGCAAGAACATCTTCCCCGAGGAGCTTGAAAACCGACTTTCAGTCTACGAGGAGCTTCAGGATATAATCGTCGTATCCGACAAGAGCACGGGACGTGTCACCGTCAAGGCTAAGATTTTCCCGAATATCGACTTTATAAAAGCAAGACTCGGTCACCATCCCTCAAACGACGAGCTTGAGTCAACGGTCAAGGGAATAATCGAGCAGGTAAATTCTAAAATCCCCTCCTACAAGCATATCAAGAAGCTTGAAATTCTCACAGAGGGACTTGAAAAAACGACCACCCGTAAAATAAAGAGATACGGCGCAAACGTTGAATAATCATCCTATTCGGGACAAGTATAAGAGAGCTGTAATAAGGTTACGGCTCTCTTGTAGGTTATATGCAACACAAAAACCGTTTACAATTTGTATAAAACGTATAATATTTAAAAAAATATTGAAATCTCCGCAATTTTGTGTTATACTTAATCCACTCAATATACTAAAAAGGAGCAAATTTATGAAAAGAATTATCAGCCTTTTACTTGCCGTTTTGATGCTTCTGTCATCAATGACTCTTCTTTTCTCCTGTAAGGAAGACGAAGAAGGCAAAAAGGAAGGCAACACCGAAATCAAAACCTACGACGAGGAATCCATCTTCTACGAAAGAAGCCTCGTATCCGACGACCTTCCCGACGTTGATTACGGCGGACGCAAATTCCGTATTGCCGCTTACAACAAGTCCGAAATCTTCATTGAAGAAGAAAAGCGCAATCAGGGTGACCTCATCCTCGATGCAAGATTTGCAAGAAATCAGGCTGTTGAAAACCGCTTCAACGTAGAGCTTGAGCTTGTTTATTCGGGTACCTACTCCGAGGTTGACGAATACGCTTCCAAGACCATCCTTTCGGGCTCCGACGAATTTGACCTGTATTTCGGTATGGTTATGTCGGCAGGCGGTCTTACCCTCAAGAAGCTCTTCCTTAACTGGTACGACATTGAGCACATTGATTTCTCTAAGCCCTGGTGGTATGCCTCCAACGCCGACGAGCTTACCTACAACGGCAAAGCCCCCATTGCAATCTCACACCTCAACTACTCCGCTGTATCGGGTGCATACTGTCTCTATTTCAACAAAAACCTTGCAGCCTCCTACGAGCTCGGCGACCTTTACGACCTCGTGCTTGACGGCAAGTGGACCTTCGATAAGTTCCACGAAATGGTTAAGGATATCTACATAGACGACGGTAACGATAAGAAGGACGAGAACGACTTCTACGGTATGACACAGAATCAGGGCACCGCGCTCAACTCTTACCTCTGGGCATTTGACAACCCCATCGTTGCAAAGGACGAGGAGGGTGTTCCCCAGATAGCTGTCAAGACCGACAAGATAGACTCCATCGTTAATTCTCTCTACGACTTCCTTTATAATACCGACGGCGTATTCTACGACGTTGAAAACTCTAACGAAAAGACCATCGCTCACACTCTTTTCTACGCAAAGCGCGCTATCTTTATGATGCAATCGGTTGGATCGGCAGCGGGTGAAAAGCTCCGTAACTTCGAGGACGATTACGGTATGCTTCCTCTTCCCAAGTTTGACGAAAACCAGGCTGCGTACAAGACCATGGTTGGCGGACATCACTCCGCTATCGCAGTACCCAAGACCTGTAAGGACACCGAGTTTGTCGGCACTATCGTCGAGGCTCTTTCAGCAGAGTCCTGGAAGACCGTTACTCCCACTCTCTATGAAATCGCACTCAAGACCCGTTACCTCCGTGACTCCGAGTCCAAGGAGATTATGGATATCATCATCGAGGGCACGACCTTCGACTACGGCTCTGTTTACGATAACTGGAAGGGCTTTGCATTTATGCTTGAGCGTATGATGGCGGCAGGCAACTCCAACTTCGAGTCCTACTACAACAAGCAGTTCAAGTCAGCACGTCTCCATTACAAGACCATTGTAAAGGCTATGGATAAGATTTAATCACTCGTCGGCACGGAAAATCCGTGCCGACTTTTTTTGCGATGCCCTCTTTTTTTGGAAAATGCACCTATAATTTCGTATTGTTCCCTTCGAAAGCTCTTTTATCCTTTTTTCCTATTGAAAAAAAGAAAAACATATGTTAAAATCTAAGCAAATAAAAAAGGAGAAAAAATTATGAAAAGAATTATCAGCCTTTTACTTGCTGTTTTGATGCTTCTGTCATCAATGACTCTTCTCTTCTCCTGCAAGGACGAGGAAGATGGCAAAAAGGAAGGCAACACCGAAATCAAAACCTACGAAGAGGATTCTATCTTCTATGAAAGAAGCCTTGTATCCGACGACCTTCCCGACGTTGATTACGGCGGACGTAAGTTCCGTATTGCCGCTTACAATAGCGGAGAGATTTTCGTTGATGATGAAAAGCACAATCAGGGTGACCTTCTCCTTGATGCGAAATTTGCAAGAAATCAGGCTGTTGAAAACCGCTTCAACGTAGAGCTTGAGCTCGTTTACTCCGGTACGTTCTCCGAGGTTGACGAATACGTTTCCAAAACCGTTCTTTCGGGTACTGATGAATTCGACCTGTATTTCGGAATGGTTATGTCGGCAGGCGGCTTGACACTCAAGAAGCTCTTCCTCAACTGGTATGACATTGAGCACATAGACTTCTCGAAGCCTTGGTGGTATGCCTCCAACTCCGACGAGCTTACCTATAACGGCAAAGCCCCCCTTGCAATTTCCCACCTCAACTACTCCGCAGTATCGGGCGCTTACTGTCTTATCTTCAACAAGAACCTTGCCAACTCCTACGAGCTTGGCGACCTTTACGGTCTTGCGCTCGACGGCAAGTGGACCTTCGATAAGTTCCACGAAATGGTTAAGGATATCTACATAGACGACGGTAACGATAAGAAGGACGAAAACGACTTCTACGGTATGACACAGAATCAGGGCACCGCGCTCAACTCTTACCTCTGGGCATTTGACAACCCCATCGTTGCAAAGGACGAGGAGGGTGTTCCCCAGATAGCTGTCAAGACCGACAAGATAGACTCTATCGTTAATTCTCTCTATGACTTCCTTTATAATACCGACGGCGTATTCTACGACGTTGACAACCTCAACGAAAAAACCATCGCTTACAATCTCTTCTATTCAAAGCGCGCTATCTTTATGATGGGCACGGTTGGATCGGCAACGAATGAAAAGCTCCGTAACTTCGAGGACGATTACGGTCTGCTTCCTCTTCCCAAGTTTGACGAAAATCAGTCAGAGTACAAGACCATGGTTGGCGGACATCACTCCGCTATCGCAGTACCCAAGACCTGTAAGGACACCGAGTTTGTAGGAACTATCGTCGAGGCTCTTTCGGCAGAGTCCTGGAAGACCGTTACTCCCACTCTCTACGAAATCGCACTCAAGACCCGTTACCTCCGTGACTCCGAGTCCAAGCAGATTATGGATATCATCATCGAGGGCACGACCTTCGACTACGGCTCTGTTTACGATAACTGGAAGGGCTTTGCATTTATGCTTGAGCGTATGATGGGGGCAGGTAACTCCAACTTCGAGTCCTACTACAACATGCAATACTCCAATGCACGTCTCCATTACAAGAAGCTTGTAAAGACACTTGACAAGATTTAATCACCCGTCGGCACGGATTTTCCGTGCCGACTCTTTTTTATCTGCCGTTGCTAAAGTCCATATAAAGAAATCATTTATCCATTTAAAATTGCCGCAAAATATGTTAAAATCAAGATACAAACCCAAAAGGAGTATTTTATGAAAAGATTTATATGCGTACTGTTATCGGCACTGATGCTTATATCCACAACCTCACTTCTCTTCTCCTGCAAGGATAACGAAGAGGAGAAAAATACCGACCGTGAAGTCAAGGTCTACGACGAGGAGTCTATATTCTACGAAAGAAGTCTTGTATCCGACGAGCTTCCGAGTGCAGATTTCGGCGGAAGAGCATTCCGAGTCGTCAGCGTAATGCCCGACGAAATATACATTCCGGAGGAGCAACGCAACCAGGGAGACCTTATCCTTGATGCAAAATTTGCAAGAACGCAGACAGTTGAAAGCCGCTTTAACACGGAGGTTAAAATAGTTTACTCGGGAAATCTCACCGAGGTAGCTGACTACGTTTCAAAAACGGTACTTGCAAGTGCGGACGAATTTGACCTTCTCATAGGTCAGGTTATGTCAACGGGAGGTCTCGTTATAAAGAGGCTCTTCCTTAACTGGTACGATATTGAGCATATTGATTTTTCAAAGCCCTGGTGGTATACCTCAAACAAAGATGCTCTCACCTACGATGGCAAGGCGCCGATTGCCATTTCCCACCTGAATCAATCGGCTGTCGGCGGTGCATACTGCCTCTACTTCAACAAAAATCTTGCCGCCTCCTATGAGCTTGGCGACCTTTACAAGCTTGTTCTTGACGGCAAATGGACCTTTGATAAGCTTCACGAGCTTGTCAAGGATATCTACGTTGACAACGGAGACGATAAGCGTGACGAGAACGATTTCTACGGCTTCTCGCAGATGCAGGGCACGGCGCTCAACTCTTACCTTTGGGCATTCGATAACCCGATAGTCACCAAGGACGAGGATGGCGTGCCTCAGGTAGCAGTCAAGACCGACAAGATAAACTCCATCGTTCAAGGTATTTACGATTTCTGCTTTAATACAAACGGCGTTTACTTCGACCCATATAAGACCAACAACGACTCGGTTGCATCCCAGCTCTTTTACGCTAAGCGTTCAATCTTTATGATGAACTATCTCGGCTCAGCAAAGAACGAGGCTCTGCGTAACTTCGAGGACGATTACGGTCTGCTTCCGCTTCCAAAGTTCAACGACGAGCAAGCAGAATACAAAACTATGGTAGGCGGACATCACACCTGTCTTGCCGTACCCAAGACCGTCAAGGACACCGCCTTCGTCGGCGCTGTCGTCGAGGCGCTTTCAGCAGAAAGCTGGAAGACGGTAACCCCCACTCTCTACGAAATTGCTCTCAAGACAAGATATCTCCGTGACTCCGAGTCAAAGGAGATTATGGATATCATCATCAACGGCACGACCTTCGACTTCGGCTCGGTTTACGATAACTGGAAGGGCTTTGCATTTATGCTTGAGAATATGATGATGAACAGAAATCCCAACTTTGAATCCTATTACAGCAGTCAGTATTCAAGCGCCCGCGTGCATTATAAAACGCTCGTCAAGGCAATGAACAAAATGGGATGAATTAAATTATGGTTGAAAACGGTCTTGAAAAAGACCGTTTTCTTGATTTTATAAATAAAGGAGGCTTTTTGAAAAAAGCCCCCTTAAACCCGCAAAAACTTTTGTGGCTTAAAAAATGAATTGCCCTGAGTGGCAATTCATTTTTTAGGGTTATATATAAACCTAAGCTGTAAAATAAATGTGGACTATATATAGTCCAATCGTTTTGCACAATGTACAAAACGTAATGAATAATGAAATCGCTACGCTAATGAATATTGAAAAATGAAAAATCAATGAAGAAAATCGCCTTTGGTGATTTTCAACCGAAATTATTCATTATTCATTA
>JAFSID010000064.1 GCA_017439965.1 Clostridia bacterium
CAAAAACAATAAGGTAAAAACTCAAAAATGAGTTTTCTCGAATAAATCATATGTTTTTGGCTCTGAACAAACCTCGCCACTACCGTACGCTCGTACGCTGACGGGCTTCGGTTTGTCCATTCTGGAGCATTTTTTCCTATCTCCTAAAAAGAGGCTGTAAAAAAACTTGGTTAGAGTTTTTTTACAGCCCCTTTTCGTTATGCTATCGTGTTTTCGAGCCATGATGCACCGAAGTCAAGAGCCTGATAAAGACCGTTCTTCATACCCTGCTTAAGTACACGCTCGGTAATGGGAAGAGAGGTGTCGGTGGACTGAACCTGAATGAGAATCATATCGGGAATCTCCTCGTCTCCAATCTTCTTTGTGGAGAGCACCGTCAGAACGAGCACTGCGGACTCGGTCGGGTCTCCGTAGCAAATGATGTTATTGTTTCTTACAAGGGGCTTACCTCTGAACACGGAAAAGCCTTCAACGATATTATCCATAATTCCTCCGTTAATTCTTTATGTTGAGATAGTTTTTGATAAGCGAGGTCATAATCTCGTCACGGTCAAGCTTACGGATAAGAGAGCGTGCGTTATTATGGCTCGTGATATAGGTGGGATCCTCGGAGAGAATATATCCGACGAGCTGATTTATGGGGTCATATCCCTTTTCACGAAGAGCTTCATAAACCTTTGTAAGAATATCGCGTATCTCGTATTCACGAAGGCTTGCAATAGGGAACTGTTGTGTTTTTGAGTTTTCGGACATAAATTCATCCTCCTGAGTCTTTTATAAAAGCTATGACTTTATCTGTAAGCCGGGTTTTGTCCAAAGCGTAAAGCTTTTGTACGGTCATCTATCTTGGACATACGTTGCCGTATGCCTCCTGCCACCTTCGAGAACTTATCGGGCAGATATGGGTTTCCCCGTCTCTTGCGGTGTTGCTTCGGATAGGGTTTACATGGCCACAGCGTCTCCGCTGTGCCGGTGAGCTCTTACCTCGCCTTTCCATCCTTACCGATTGCTCGGCGGTTTCTTTCTGTTGCACTTTCCCTAAGGTCACCCTCGGCAGGCGTTACCTGTTATCCTTGCCCTATGAAGCCCGGACTTTCCTCACGTGGTTATCTTTCGACGTCCCTCGCGCGACCGTCCGATAGAGTTACAGCTTATATTATATTATAAAACATAATTTTAATTTTGTCAAATATATTGCACAATTTCTTCTTTAATAGTATAATATATTTGTGGAAAAATCGGGTTTGTACAAAATTTATCTATATTTTTGTGCTAAAATTCATTTAACAATGCTTTGAAAGGAAGAAAAATATGATTGTTCTGAATTCTCTGACGAAGGTTTTCGGCGACAAGGTTGCCGTTGATAACGTTTCGTTTACTGTTGCAGACGGCGAAATTATGGGCTTTCTCGGTCCTAACGGCGCAGGAAAATCCACGACCATGAATATTTTGACAGGCTATCTGTCGGCAACCTCGGGCGAGGTTAAAATAAATGATATTGATATATTTGAGGAGCCGTCAAGGGCTAAAAAGAATATAGGATTTTTACCCGAACAGCCTCCCCTTTACGTTGATATGACGGTCACTGAATATCTTAAATTCGTTTGCGACCTCAAGGAGTACAAGGGCAACCGCAAAAAGCATATAGACGAGGTTTGCGAAAAGACGGGTATCTCTCACGTTAAGGGCAGAATAATCCGAAATCTTTCCAAGGGCTACCGCCAGCGTGTAGGAATTGCTCAGGCTCTTATCGGTGACCCGAAGGTACTTATATTCGACGAGCCTACCGTCGGTCTTGACCCCGTACAGATAATTGAAATACGCGATCTTATCCGTGCCCTCGGCAAGCAGCACACCGTTATTCTCTCCACTCATATTCTCTCGGAGGTGCAGGCGGTATGTGACAGAATAGTTATTATCAACAAGGGTAAGATAGTTGCCGACGAAAAGACCGCAGAGCTTGCGGAAAAGACCGCGGGCAGTAAGAAATACAAGGTAACTCTTCTCTGCGATGCTTCAACGGGAAAAAATCTGCTTGAGCAGACCGAGGGAGTTAAGGCAGTCAGGAGCGTACCCTGCGAGGAGTCAAACGCTTGCTCTTTTGAATTTGAATCCGAATTTGAAATTGACGCAAGAAGAACTCTTTTCAACACTCTATCGTCCTCGGGAATCTGTCCCCTTGAGCTTACCTCGGTAAGCCTCAGCCTTGAGGACATCTTTATAAATCTTGCAGGAAAGGAGAGCGGCGCAAAATGACGGCTATATTTAAAAGAGAATTATCCTCATACTTTACCTCCACGATAGGCTATATCTTTATGGCGGTATTTCTGGCAATTTCGGGTGCGATAGTTTGGCTTACGGGCTTTTTTCAGGGTAGCACCTCTATGGGCAATTACTTCTTTATTATGATATTCTTCTTCGTAATATTAATTCCTATTCTTACCATGAAGCTTTTATCCGAGGAAAGAAGAAGCCGTACCGACCAGCTTCTCTTAACCTCTCCCGTTTCCCTTTTCGGAATCGTTACGGGTAAATTTTTGGCGGCATTCGTGCTCTTTGAGATAACCTTTGCGGTATCTCTTCTCAACTTCATCCCCCTTTCCCTTTACGGAAAGCTTCAGACGGCGGAGATAATTTCAAACTTCATCGGTATCTCCTGCGTTGCAGCAACGCTTATCTCACTGGGTATCTTCGTTTCGGGTCTTACCGAAAGCCAGTTCGTTGCGGCTATCGCATCAATTGCCGCAATTCTCGGCACTCTTATAATAGGTATATTTTCCTCCTCCATCACAAACGACCTTCTGAGAAACTTCGTAAAATGGTTCTCTCTTCTTGACCGTTATGCAAACTTCCGCTTCGGTCTGTTTGATTTCTCCTCGGTGCTATATTACGTATCTCTTACTCTCATATTCCTTTTTATGAGCGTGCGAGTTTTGGAAAAGCGCCGTTGGGCATAAGGAGGAAAACGGTATGAAAAACACAAAGGTATTAAAGTACGGCACGGCGTCGGTCGTGCTGGCAATAGTATTCATCGCGCTTCTTTTTGCAATAAACCTCGTTGCAGGTATCGTAACAGAAAAATTCAACCTTTACGTTGACCTGACCGACGAGCAGCTTTATTCTCTTTCCGACGAGACGTTTTCTCTTCTCGAAAATATGGACGAGCCCGTAAAGATAATATTCTTTACCCCTCTTGACAAGCTCGACTCGGACAGCTACGTTAAAAACATCAAGACCCTTGCTCTCGAATATGAGGAAAAGTTTGACAATATCACGGTTGAATACGTTGATATGACCCGTAATCCTGAGCTTGTTCGCCGTTACCGTAAGGATTTCAGCCTTGCCGAAACCTCGGTCATCGTTGAAAGCGACAAGCGTTTTGCAGGCTTTGATATGGCAGAATGCTTCGTATACACTCAGAACGACGATTCAAGCTACAGCTATTACGCCTTCAACGGCGAATACCGTTTCACCTCGTCGCTTCTCAAGGTAACCCGTGACACGATGCCCGTCGTTACCTTTATGACCAATCACGGCGAAGAGGTTCCTTCCGTCTTCAAGTCGGTATTAACCGACTCGGGCTTTGAGGTCAAGACGGTAAATCTCCTTCAGGAAAACATTCCCGAAAACACCGAAATTCTTATTTCCGTTTCTCCTAAATCCGACCTCACGGGTGTTGAAAGTGAGGAGGAGGGCAACAGCGAAATTACAAAGCTCAACGCATATCTTGCAAAGGGGCTGGACGTTATGATATTCCTTGACCCCAACACTCCCGAGCTTCCAAACCTTGACGACTTCCTTTACAACTGGGGTATCGACGTATTACACGGCGTATCGGTGCAGGATAACGTAAACTATCTTGCGAGCGCCAACAATATGGCGGTGCTTGCACAGTATTACACCGAGGATGAAAACACCTCCTCTCTTGCAAAGGTAAGTGACTCGGCATCAGCAATGCCCGTCGTATCCTACTACACCTCCCCCATCAGCATCGTTCCTCTCACCAACGTATCCCGCGGTGTAGCTCCGCTTCTTACCACGTCAACCACGGCGTACGTTCCCAAGAACGCTCAGGAAAATTACGTTCAGAACACGAGAATTCCTCTTCTCGTTGCGGGTTACAGCCGTACCTTTAACTCAACGACGGGTAATACCGACAAGAATTACGTCGTAGTCGGAGGCTCGACCTATTTCGTTTCCGACCAGTATCTCGGAGCTTATTCGGCTCTCTTTGCAAACAGCGAGCTTATCCGAAACATTATCAGCACAATGACCGATGAGACCATCGTTCTCAATATGCCCTACAAGGTATACAACGACACCTCTCTCGTAGCTACTGCCGAGCAGAGTCAGAAGTGGATGGCAACCCTCATCGTCGTTCTTCCCTCAATCGTGCTCGTTACCGCTCTTGCAGTATTCCTCAAGAGGAGGCACAAGTAATGACCAAGCTCAAAAAACAGCTTATATTTATCGGCGTTGCGGTAGTCGTATTCGCAATTCTCATAACCGTTTACCTTATTGCCGTCAAGTCTCCCGATGAGGAGGGCGGTAATGAGGAGATTCGTGACGAGTTCGGAATGCTTATGAAAAACGACCGTCACTTTATAGTCGATCCCGTCGAGGTATCCGACATTAACTCCATCCGCATTCATAACACAAACGACGATTACACACTCATTCACAAGTCAAACGGCGCGTGGGCTTTTGAAAAAGCCTCGGGCTATGAGCCCGATGCGGAAAAGCTTGCTCTTCTCCGTACCAACACACGTTATCTTTTAGCGGTTGAGTACGTGGAAAACGCCGACCTTGACAACCTTGAAAAATACGGAATTAGCAAAGCCAATCCTTCGGTATGGTTTGAGGTAAAGCACGACGACGGAGCCTACCGCGTTTTCATCGGTGACAAAACTCCCGACAGCCTCGGCTACTACGCATATCTTGAGGGCAGAGACGCTCTCTACATTCTTGACACGGGTCTTGAGCAAAGCGTTCTTCTTACCCTTTGCGACTTCATCGAGCCTATCGTTTCAAACAAGCTCGACTCCAATCAAACGGTATCCCTTGAACGCCTTTCAATTTACAAGGGCGGTGACGCCTTCCTTCGCGTTGACGTTGTAAAGGACAAGCTTACCTACGGTAACAACTCCTCGCACCGTCTCACCTACCCCGTTTCAAATCACGCAACAAGCCTTGCAAACTTCAATACCTTCCTTGAGGAAATGAGCGAGATAACCTGCGAAAAGACGGTGCTTTTCGGTGAATTTATCACCGACGAGGCACTCGCGGAGCTTGGCTTTATTTCGGGTACTGACGAGCATATCTGTGACTACACGCTGACGGCAGAGTATCCTAATCAGGATATTTGTCTGCACTTTGTGGAAAACGGAGACGATTATCTCATCTACTCCGAGTCCAAAAACATCGTGGTTTCCGCACCCAAGACTACCTTCCCGTATCTTGAATGGGAGCTTATATCCTGGGTTGCAAGTGAGATTTATATGCTTGACATCTTTGACGTTGAAAGCGTTGAATTTACCTCTCCCAAGGCTTACGCAAAATTTGAGCTTTCGGGTGAGACCGATATCGAGGTCAAGAGCAACGGTCTTGCCATACCTGCCGAGGATTTCAAGGCGACCTATCAGGAGCTTATGTATCTGCTGATCACCGACTGGGGCACCGCTCCCGAGGATACGGCAGAGCTTATGCGCCTCGTTATTACTCTTGAAAGCGGCGAGGTGCTCGATTACAGCTTCCGCGCGGTATCGGCAGTCAATTCCTACTACACTCTCAACGGCGAGGGACAGTTCTACGTTGAACGTGAAAAGCTTATGGAATTAAGGGCACTCTTTGAGTCGCTTGCAGGTGTAAAATGAAAATATCGGGACTTCAAAAGCTGACTCTTCTCGATTACCCGGGAAAGACGGCGGCTACAATATTTCTCTCGGGCTGTAATCTGCGCTGTCCCTTCTGTCACAACTCGCGGCTTGTCAACAACAAGGATTTCGAGGAAATTTCAGAGGAAACGCTGTTTGCATATCTCAACAAGCGTGCAGGACTTCTTGACGGCGTGTGTATAACGGGCGGCGAGCCTCTGCTCCGTGAGGGGCTTGAGGAATTTATTCTGAAAATAAAGGCTCTCGGCTACGAGATAAAGCTTGACACAAACGGCACTCTTCCCGACCGACTTGAAGGACTTTTGCCCATTGTCGATTACGTTGCGATGGATATTAAAAACACTCCCGAAAAATATCCCGAGACCGTCGGTCTTGACGGCTTTGAGGTTGACGGAGTGCTTCGCTCGGTAGAGCTTCTGAAAAGCTCCGACACTCCTCACGAATTTCGCACGACTCTCGTTAAGGAGCTTCACACCGAGGAGGACGTTGAGAAAATTGCAGAGTGGCTTGGAGACGGAGAGCACTACTTCCTGCAAAAATTCGTGGACTCGGGTGAGGTGCTCTGCGAGGGGCTTTCGCCTTTATCTGACGAAATTATGCAAAAGTGCCTAAAGAGAGCGCAAAAGTATGTACCTTTCGCACAACTCCGCGGAATGTGACCACAATATATTGTGGTTGAAAAATAAAATCTTTTTAAAAAATCGCAAGATATTGAAAAATCTTGCGATTTTTCTATTGACAAAAGCTATATACTGTGGTAAGATATGAACACTAACCCAAACTCCGAGGATTCGACGTCACTCGGCGTAATATAAAAATTTTTCACAGAAAGAGACGGTGAAGTTATGTATCAGGTTAAAAAGAGAAACGGAAAAGTTGCTGAATTTAATATTGCTAAAATTACCAACGCTATCGAGCATGCATTCGACGCATGCGAAAAACAGTACAATAAAGACGTGCTTGACCTCCTTGCACTCAAGGTAACATCAGACTTTCAGGAGAAGATCGTTGACGGTCTTATTGCTGTCGAGGACATTCAGGACAGTGTAGAAAACGTACTCGTTCAGGCAGGCTATGCGGACGTAGCTAAGGCTTACATCCTCTACCGCCGTCAGCACGAAAAGCTTCGTAACCTCAAGAACACCTTCCTTGACTACAAGGACGTTGTTGACAGCTACGTAAAGGAAATCGACTGGCGTGTTAAGGAAAATTCCACCGTTACCTATTCGGTAGGCGGTCTTATCCTTTCCAACAGCGGTGCTATCACTGCAAACTACTGGCTTTCCGAAATTTACGACGATGAAATTGCAAACGCTCACCGCAATGCAGACATTCATCTTCACGACCTTTCAATGCTTACGGGCTACTGCGCAGGCTGGAGCTTGAAGCAGCTTATCAAGGAGGGTCTCGGCGGTGTTCCGGGAAAGATTACCTCCGCTCCCGCATCTCACCTTGCAACCCTCTGTAATCAGATGGTTAACTTCCTCGGTATCATGCAGAATGAGTGGGCAGGCGCTCAGGCATTCTCCTCCTTCGATACCTATCTTGCTCCCTTCGTAAAGGTTGACAACCTTTCCTACGATCAGGTTAAGAAATGCATTGAGTCCTTCATTTACGGCGTTAATACTCCCAGCCGTTGGGGTACTCAGGCTCCCTTCTCCAACATCACGCTGGACTGGACCGTCCCCAACGATATGGCAGAACTGCCCGCTATCGTCGGCGGCAAAGAGATGCCCTTCAAGTACAAGGACTGCAAGAAGGAAATGGACATGGTCAACCGTGCCTTCATCGAGGTTATGATCGAGGGCGACGCCAACGGCCGTGGCTTCCAGTATCCCATTCCCACCTACTCCATCACCCGTGACTTTGACTGGTCCGAGACCGAGAACAACAAGCTGCTCTTTGAGATGACCGCAAAGTACGGCACGCCCTACTTCTCCAACTACGTCAACAGCGATATGGAGCCCAGCGATGTCCGTTCCATGTGCTGCCGTCTGCGTCTGGATCTCCGTGAGCTGCGCAAGAAAGCCGGCGGCTTCTTCGGTTCCGGCGAAAGCACCGGTTCCATCGGCGTGGTAACCATCAACCTTCCCAGGATTGCCTACCAGGCA
>JAFSID010000065.1 GCA_017439965.1 Clostridia bacterium
AATCACCGCGACTGCCATCTCACATATATTAATCTATGTATACGTTAAAACAAGGTAAAACGGCGAGACTGTATTAAATGTAATTTTTTAGTATAAAAAAGGTGAGCTCCGAAGAGCTCACCGTTTTTTTTACGTCTTATCCCACCCAGCCGTGTACCCCGCTATAAAAAACCCTGCTTCAGCAAGGCGGTTCCCGCTCTCTGACATTTTTGCTCCCAACGTCCGTGTTTTTCACGGGAGGTCTGCACCTGCTTTGAGTAGGGGGATCCATTAATCATTTGTGGGTTTATAACATAGGGTATCACGTGAAGCGCAGGAAAAAGAGTGCTGGCAAGCGGTCTTTTTGTCCATCTCTGCGTTGTGTTTGCTAACAATACGGAAGTATTGTGTCGCAAACACGCCTTGACCTGAACAAAAATACCTGCTTGCGTGAGTGTTAGGTTGTTTTTTTATCCAATGTCTTGAACAAAAATCCTTGCCTTACTGCAATGGTTTTTATCGGTTGTAAGACGCAAACACGCCTTGACC
This sequence comes from Clostridia bacterium, assembly GCA_017439965.1. Lineage (GTDB taxonomy): Bacteria > Bacillota > Clostridia > Oscillospirales > SIG627 > RGIG6353. Next base: position 529 of record JAFSID010000065.1, read on the forward strand.
TGAACAAAAATACCTGCTTGCGTGAGTGTTAGGTTGTTTTTTTATCCAATGTCTTGAACAAAAATCCTTGCCTTACTGCAATGGCTTTTATCGGTTGTAAGACGCAAACACGCCTTGACCTGAACAGAAATCCCTGCTTGCGTATGCGTTCGTGATTTGGCAAGCGGTCTTTTTATCCAATACTGCGTTGTAGCTGCTCGAAATACGGAAGTATTCCGTCACAGCTATTCCTTGTCTTGAACAAAAATCCTTGCCTTACTGCATCGCAATTACTTAAGGCTAATTATTTATCCTCGTCGTGATTGCAATGGTCGCAGTCGCATCCGCAGTCGTCGTGGTCGCACTCGCACATGAGCTCGTCCTCGAAAACGTCGGCAACCTTATCAAACTCGTCGTCATCGTCGATGGTAACGAGCATATCGTTGCCGTCCTCATCCTTTGCAAGCTTAAGAATAACGAACTCGTCGCCATCCTCTGCGCAGGGAACGAGAGCGAAGTATACGTTACCCTCGTGCTCAAGCTCGCCGATTATTTCGAAATCAATATCGTTGCCTTCCTCGTCTGTAAGAGTTACAACATCTGCTTCAAAATCTTTATTTTCAGTCATTTCAATTACCTCCTGAAATAATTTCATATTAGTATTTTACACGATTTTGCTCTACAAGTCAAGAGTTTTTAGAAACCTAATCCATTCTTTATCTCATCACGGCGTAAAACTGCCTCCTCGGGAGTTCTTGCGTTGATGAAATAATAGAGCTTTATCTTAGGCTCTGTGCCCGAAGGACGCATAATAACACGGCTGCCCGATTCAAGCGTATAGCCAAGCATATTTTCGGGAGCGGTAGTTAATTTTTCACATTCGCCCGTGTCAAGCTGCTTGACGGTCTGTGACAGCCAATCGCTTACCGTTATGAGCCTTTCACCTGCAATTTCCTTTTTGGGTGCTTCACGGAGACCTTGCATAATTCTTGCCGATTCCGCCTTGAAATCGGGCGCGGTTATAACCGCCTCCGACCAATACTCACCCCAGAAGCCGTAGGTTTTGTATATCTCATCAAGAGCGTCAAGAAGAGTCAAGCCCTGACTCTTGTAATAGCAGGATGCCTCGGCGATAAGCATAGAGGCAACGACTCCGTCCTTGTCTCTTGCATAGGTTCCCGCAAGATAGCCGTAGCTTTCCTCAAAGCCGAAAAGGAAGGAATGTGAGCCGTCCCTTTCAAACTCCTTGATTTTCTCGCCGATGTACTTGAAGCCCGTGTAAACGTTGAATATTTCGACTCCGTTCCGCTTGCAGACGACCTCTGCCAGCGCGGATGAAACGAGCGATTTTACAACGGCGGGATTTTTCGGCATACTGCCGTTGTGACTTCTTGCCTTTATAATATATTCAATTAATATAAGAGCTATCTCGTTTCCGCTGAGCGCTCTGTATTTGCCATTCTTGTCGGTTACGGCAACGCCCATACGGTCTGCATCGGGGTCGGTGGCAATGATGAGGTCACATTCACGCTTGAGCGCGATTGCCTCGGTAAACGCCTCGATGAACTGAGGGTTAGGCTTTTCAACCGTCGGAAAATCTCCGTCGGGAATGCTTTGAGAGGGGACTGTGTCAACCGACTTGAAGCCTGCAAGCCTCAATGCCTCGGGTACAAGCTTGTAGCCTGCGCCGTGAAGAGGCGTGTAAAGTATACGAAGCTTGTCTCCGTATTCATCAACACAAGCCCTGTCAACCGTCTGACTCAAAACGCACTTGAGATACTCGCGGTCAACCTCGTCGGCAATAACCGTGATTTTTCCGTCCTTGACCAGCGTGTCAAAATCGGGCGCTTCTATATCTCCGATTGACAGAGAGGGAATGAGAGAGGAGATTTTCTCAGCCTCGACGGGCGGTAGCTGTGCTCCGTCCTCCCAGTATACCTTGTAGCCGTTGTACTCACGGGTATTGTGAGATGCGGTCACGTTTATTCCCGCCTTGCATCCAAGATGCCTCAGAGCAAACGAAAGCTCGGGAGTGGGACGCAGAGCGTCGAATATATACACCTTGATGCCCATACCTGCGAGAATTGATGCGGAAAGCCTTGAGTAAAGCTCGGAATTGTTTCTTGAGTCGCAGGCGATTACAACTCCCATATCCTGACCGTTGTCGTCGAGCACAAGCTTTCCGAGAGCAAACGTTGCGAGAGCAACCGTCGTCCTGTTCATATTTGAAGAGCCTGCAAGCATCTTGCCTCTGAGACCCGCTGTACCGAATTTTATAAGAGTCGTGAATGCACGGCGCTTTTCCTCGTCGCTCATAGAGTCAATCTCCTTGACCTCGTTGTCGTCGCAAAACAGACTGCTCTTCCATTCTTTAATGTTTGAGAGGGCAACGCTGTCAAGTATGTCTGCGGCAACACCCTCGATTGTTTTTAAAAATTCCATATGTGTCTCCTTTGCTTTGCTATCTATATTATTATATCAAAAAGAAATGACTTTTACAACATAAAACTAAAGGTTTTGTAAGATATATTTAAAATAATTTCATTTTACTTGATTTTTTCTCAAAGTGTGGTAAAATGTAAGAGTAAACAAGAATTAAGGACGGTGAAATAAATGAAGATAGCACTTATCGCACACGATAAAAAGAAAAACGATATCATCGAAATAGCTAAGACCTATAAGGACGTGCTTGCGGGTCACGAGCTTTATGCAACGGGAACGACGGGTACGCTTATAATGGGTGAGACGGGACTCCCGATACATAGAATGAAGAGCGGACCTCTCGGCGGTGACCAGCAGATAGGAGCAATGCTTGCAAACGGCGAGCTTGACCTTATCATATTTCTCCGCGACCCTCTTACTGCACAGCCTCACGAGCCTGACGTATCGGCGCTCCTGAGACTCTGTGACGTACAGAAGATTCCGCTTGCAACCAATTCAAGCAGTGCAGTCATTATGCTTGAGGCACTAAAGAACAATATTTACTTCAACTAATATATTAAAGGAGATGTAAAAAAAGTCCAGACCGCCAAAAACAATAAGGTAAAAACTCAAAAATGAGTTTTCTCGAATAAATCATATGTTTTTGGTTCTGAACAAACCTCGCCACTACCGTACACTCGTACGCTGACGGGCTTCGGTTTGTCCATTCTGGAGCATTTTTTCCTATCTCCTGAAAAGAGGCTGTAAAAAAACTCTAACCAAGTTTTTTTACAGCCTCTTTATTGATTATTTGCTTTCAGCCTTCTTAAGAGCCTCATACTTGAACATAAGCTTGTCGCCCTTGGCAACGTAGTCGTGCTGAGCGGTAAGACCCGTCTTGTTCTCGTATTCCTTGTCGCCTGCTTCCATTACGTAGTAAGCAAAGCCGTATTCCTCGTCACAAGCAATGTCGCCAACGTTCGTAAGAACGTATGCTTCGTAGTCTACCTTGTCAACGTAGTACTCGATGTCTGCCTGACGGAGTGCTGCCTCAAGACAGTCAATACCGAAGGTGGTAACGCCTTCAATGGAGGTCTCGTTATCCTCACCGAGCTTTACGTCCTCGTCACAGATAACGTTGCCTTCACCGTCGATTACCTGAACGTTGATGCTCTTGGAGGAGCAGGAGGTAAGCACGAGACAAGCAAGAGCCATACACAAAACTAAAAGTAAAGTAATTTTCTTCATATCAATTCTCCTTGAAGCAAAGCTTTTGAAATATATAACGTATACATTATAACCGAGGTGCAAGTTTTTGTCAATAGATTTAAAATTTTGAATTTAACCTTTTTACAAAAACTTTAAAAAATCCGTGGAAGTAAAGAGATTGAATGTTGCTATTTTGAAAATAAACGGTTAAATTTGACACTTGATAGGGGATAGGTGAGTACGTTTTTGCTGAATTTTTTAATAAAAGCGCTTTGTAAATGTGAACAAATTGTAAATTATATTCATTTTTGCAAAAAATATTTTTGGAAATACTTGCATTATATATGATGTTGTGGTACACTACAAAGGCTTGATATGCGAAGAAGCGGGAGGTTGCTACCGTGAGGTAGGGAATTTCCGCAGAGTATGTCCGACAAACGGGCGACAGAACAACTTAACACTCGTCACGGTTTTGGTGAACTCTTCCTTATTATATATAGGGTTGGACGCACCGGGTTGCAGCCAACGACGAGACTTCCTCTTGACCCAAGGGGGAAGACTGCGCCTTCGGATTTTGAGCTTCTTCAGAATCCTTTTTTAATGGGTGTTGATGAAACGCCCGGCACTGTGTTAAGTTAGCTGCCCCAAAAAAATCCAAAAAGTTTTTAAGGAGGCAAAATCATGGCAAAGGAAAAAATCCGCGTAAGACTTAAGGCTTACGACCACACACTCATTGATCAGTCAGCAGAAAAGATCGTTGAGACGGCGAAGAGATTCGGCGCTCAGGTATCCGGTCCTATTCCGCTTCCTACTGACAAAGAGATTGTGACAATCCTTCGTGCAGTCCACAAGTACAAGGATTCCCGTGAGCAGTTTGAAATGCGTACCCACAAGAGACTTATCGACGTCATCAAGCCGTCTAAGGCAGCTGTGGAAGCATTAACAAGTCTTGAACTGCCTGCAGGCGTTGAAATCGAACTCAAGGTTTTTTAATCAACACCGACAGACAATCACTAGTCAAGTTGGGCGGAGGCTCAACCAATAATTAGGAGGAAAATATGAAAAAAGGTATTATCGGCAAGAAGATCGGTATGACTCAGATCTTTCTTGAAAACGGAACAGTAATTCCGGTAACCGTTATCGAAGCAGGTCCCTGTGCAGTAGTACAGAAGAAGACCGCTGAGACCGACGGCTACGACGCAATCCAGCTCGGATTTGCAGAGGTTGCCGACAAGAAGGTAACCAAGCCCCTTCAGGGACATTTTAAGAAGGCAAACGTAACTCTTAAGAGACATCTTAAGGAATTCCGTCTTGAAGACGTATCCGGCTACAACGTAGGCGATGAGGTTAAGGCAGACGTTTTCGCAGAAGGCGACAAGATCGACGTAACCGGCACCTCCAAGGGTCACGGTTATACCGGCGCAATCAAGCGTTGGAACCTCTCCATGCTCGGTCAGACACACGGTATCGGTCCTATCCACAGACAGTCCGGTTCTATGGGTGTTATCGACCCTGCTCGTATCTTCAAGAACAAGAAAATGGCAGGTCAGTGGGGTAATGAAAAGGTTACCGTTCTGAACCTCGACGTCGTTAAGGTTGATGCAGAAAAGAATCTTATCGCAGTTAAGGGTGCTATTCCCGGTCCCCGCGGCGGTATCGTATTCATCCGCAACTCCGTAAAGGCGTAATCTTTGAAAGGAGGAAATACAGATGCCTAACGTAAAAGTATATGATATGACTGGTAAAGAAACAGGCGAAATCGCACTCAGCGACGTTCTGTTTGCGGCTGAAGTGAATGCAGCAGTGCTCCACTCCGCAGTTCGCACCTATCTTATGAATCAGAGACAGGGCACACAGTCCACTCTTACCCGCGCTGAAGTATCAGGCGGCGGAAGAAAGCCCTGGAGACAGAAGGGTACAGGCCGTGCTCGTCAGGGCTCAACCCGTTCACCTCAGTGGACACACGGCGGTATCGCACTTGGCCCCAAGCCCCGTGATTACAGACTTTCTATGAACAAGAAGGTTCGTGCAATCGCTCTCAGAAGTGCACTCTCCGCTAAAATGGCTGATGCTCAGGTTAAGGTTGTTGAGCTTACCGCTACCGAGTTCAAGACTCGTACAATGGTTAATATGCTCAGCGCTATCGAGGCAGGTCGCAAGTCTCTCGTAGTTCTCGCAGACAACGACAAGATGACCGTTAAGTCCTTTGCAAACATCCCCGGTGTTACCACCACGCTTGCAAACAACTTGAACGTATACGACATCCTCAATGCAAATACCCTTGTAATTGCAAAGGCTGCAGTTGAAAAAATCGAGGAGGTATATGCTAAATGAAAACATCCTACGATATAATCCTTAAGCCCATCATCACTGAAGCAAGTATGGCGGGTCTGGCTGAAAGAAAGTACACCTTCAAGGTTGCAAAGACCGCTAACAAGGTTGAAATCAAGAACGCTATTGAAGAAATCTTCAAGGTAAACGTTGAATCAGTCAACACTATCAATATGAAATCCAAGCCCAAGAGACTCGGTGTTCACCTCGGAAAGACAAGCGAATGGAAGAAAGCCATCGTAACTCTTACCTCCGATTCCAAGACCATTGAGTTCTTCGACGGAATGATGTAAGAAGGAGGAGTGAAAAATGCCTACAAGAGTATATAAACCCACAACTCCCGGCAGAAGACAGATGTCCGTTCCCACGTTTGAGGAAATCACCAAGAAGACTCCTGAAAAGAGCCTTATTGTTGAGCTCAAGAAGAACGCTGGCCGTAACAACCTTGGTAGAATTACCGTTCGTCACAGAGGCGGCGGAAACAAGAAGAAGTACAGAATTATCGACTTCAAGCGTCAGAATTCTACTCCCGCAACCGTTCTCGCAATCGAGTACGACCCCAACAGAAACCCCTACATCGCACTCATTCAGTATGAGTCCGGTGAAAAGGCGTATATCATCGCTCCCGTTGGCCTCAATGTAGGAGACGTAATCCTCTCCTCAGCAGAAGCTGACATCAAGCCCGGTAATACGCTTCCCATCGCAAACATCCCCGTGGGTACTTTTATCCACAACATTGAGATTTACCCCGGCAAGGGCGCTCAGCTCGTAAGAACCGCTGGCTCCAGCGCACAGCTTATGGCTAAGGAAGGCACACTTGCTCAGGTAAGACTTCCCTCCGGCGAGGTTCGCTTCATCCGTATGGACTGTAAGGCAACCATCGGTCAGGTAGGAAACGTAGAAGCAGAAAACGTTAAGCGCGGTAAGGCTGGTAAGACTCGCCATCTCGGCATTCGTCCTACCGTACGCGGTTCCGTAATGAACCCCTGCGATCACCCTCACGGTGGTGGTGAAGGACGTTCCCCCATCGGTCGTCCCGGACCTGTTACCCCTTGGGGCAAGCCTGCTCTCGGTTATAAGACACGTAACAAGAAGGCTCGCACTAACAAGTTCATTGTTAAGCGCCGTAACGACAGATAAGCTGTTATCGAAAGGAGGATAAATTTATGAGCAGAAGCATTAAAAAAGGACCTTTTGTGCAACAGGTGCTTTTCGATAGAATCGAAGCCATGAATAAGGCAGGCGAGAAGAAGGTTATCAAGACCTGGTCACGCGCCTCAACGATATTCCCCGAGTTCGTAGGACATACGATAGCGGTTTACGACGGCAGAAAGCATGTTCCCGTATATGTTACTGAGGATATGGTAGGTCACAAACTTGGTGAATTTGCCCTGACAAGAACCTTTAAGGGTCACTCGGGCTCCAAGACATCTAACAACTAATATATTAGGAAGACGCGGTAACAAAGGAACAACCGCGAAAGGAGGATCTGCATGGCAGAACAAGCAGTATCAAAGGCATACCGTCATGACGTTAGAATTTCTACAAGAAAAGTTATGATCGTGCTTGACCTTATAAGAGATAAGGATGCAAAGCTTGCACTCGGTATTCTTAAGAACACCCCCAAGGCTGCATCCCCGTATATCATCAAACTTATCAATGAAGCATGTGCAAGTGCAGAAGTAAACTTCGGCATGGATAAAGACAAGCTTTATATCTCCGAGTGCTATGCAACACCCGGAAGAACACTTAAGAGAATTATGCCTCGTGCAAAGGGTAGAGCAGACAGAATCCTTAAGAGAACCTGTCACATCACTCTTGCAGTTAAAGAGAGAGCATAAGGAAAGGGAGGTTAAAGTTTTATGGGACAGAAAGTGAATCCGCACGGCTTAAGAGTCGGCGTAATCAAGGATTGGGATTCCAGATGGTTCGTAAAGGACGAGGAAATCGGTGAAACACTGGTTTCTGATTACAACCTCAGAAAGTATCTCAAGGAAAAGCTTAAGCTCGCAGGCGTTCCCAAGATTGAAATCGAGAGAGACAGCAATCGAGTAAAAGTTTTGATTCATTGTGCAAAGCCCGGTATGATCATCGGTAAGGGCGGCGCAGAAATTGAAAAGCTCAGACAGGATATTGAAGCCTTCCTCGGCAAGCCCGTTTCGGTTAACGTTAACGAGGTTAAGAATCCTGACTTAAACGCACAGCTCGTTGCAGAGAACATTGCACAGCAGCTCGAAAGAAGAATTGCCTTCAGACGTGCTATGAAGCAGTGCATCGGAAGAACAATGAAGCTTGGCGCAAGAGGTATCAAGATTTCCGCATCAGGACGTCTTGCAGGTGCAGAAATTGCACGTACCGAACACTATCACGAGGGAACGATTCCTCTGCAGACCATCCGTGCTGATATCGATTACGGTTTTGCTGAAGCAAACACCACCTACGGTAAGATCGGTATCAAGGTATGGATCTACAAGGGCGAGGTTCTTGCAGCAGCGGCTAACAAGCCCGCAAGAACAGATGCACCCCGTCGCAGAGAACGCTCGTTCAGAGAAGGGGGAAAGAAAAATGTTAATGCCTAAGAGAGTTAAGTACCGTCGTGTACAGCGTGGCAGACTTAAGGGTCGCGCAAGCCGCGGTAACACACTTACCTACGGAACCTTCGGTCTTGTTGCTGAAGAGCCCGCATGGATCAAGTCCAACCAGATTGAAGCAGCCCGTATCGCAATGACCCGTTACACCAAGCGTGGCGGTAGCGTATGGATCAAGATCTTCCCCGATAAGCCTGTAACCGAGAAGCCCGCTGAAACCCGAATGGGTTCAGGTAAAGGTTCTCCTGAGTACTGGGTAGCAGTTGTTAAGCCCGGACGCGTTATGTTCGAGATGGCAGGAGTTACCGAGGAGCAGGCAAAGGAAGCTATGCGTCTTGCATCTCATAAGCTTCCTATCAAGTGCAAATTCATTAAGAAGGAAGAAGCCCAGGAGGTAGCAGAATGAACATCAAAGATATAAGAACAAAAACTACCGAAGAGCTTAAGACTGAACTTGGTGAGAAGAAGGCAGCGCTTTTGAATCTCCGTTTTCAGCACGCTATCAATCAGCTTGACAATCCTCACAAGATAGTTGAAGTCAAGAGAGACATCGCAAAGATCATGACTGCTATCCGTGAGAAAGAAATTGCCGAAGGCAAAAATTAAGCGGAAGGAGAATAGATTATTATGGAAAGAGCACTCAGAAAGACTCGAGTAGGTATGGTAGTCAGCGACAAGATGGACAAGACTATCGTAGTTGCAATCGAGGATAATGTAAAACATTCTCTTTACGGCAAGATTGTTAAGAAGACCGTGAAATTCAAGGCACATGACGAAAATAATGAATGCCGTGTAGGTGACAAGGTTAAGATCATGGAAACAAGACCGCTTTCCAAGGACAAGAACTGGCGCCTCGTGGAAATCATTGAGAAAGCTAAATAAAATACCGTTAAAGGAGGATACACAAAGTGATACAACAGCAGAGCCTTATGAAGGTTGCCGATAACAGCGGCGCTAAAGAATTGATGTGCATCCGTGTGCTTGGCGGTACAGGCAGACGTTATGCCAACATCGGCGATATCGTAGTCGCATCTGTAAAGAAAGCTGCTCCGGGCGGCGCAGTAAAGAAGGGCGAGGTCGTTAAGGCTGTTATCGTCCGCAGTGTTAAGGGTATCAGACGTGCTGACGGTTCTTACCTCAAGTTTGATGAGAACGCAGCCGTTATCATCAAGGATGACAAGACCCCCAAGGGCACTCGTATCTTTGGCCCGGTAGCAAGAGAGCTTCGTGAGAAGGACTATATGAAGATATTGTCCTTGGCACCCGAAGTACTTTAATCTGGAGGGTAGAAAATGAATACAATTCACGTTAAAAAAGGTGATACCGTTATCGTTGTTTCCGGTAATTCCAAGGGAACAAAGGGTAAGGTTCTTGAAGTTTCTCCCAAGGAACGTAAGGTAATCGTAGAAGGTGCTAACATCGTAACAAAGCACGTTAAGCCCCGTCGTCAGGGTGAGGCTGGCAGCATTGTTAAGGTTGAAGGCGCACTTTACGCTTGCAAGGTTCAGCTTTACTGCTCCAAGTGCGGTAAGGGTGTAAGAGCAGGCTACAAGAACGAAAACGGTAAGACTGTACGCGTTTGCAAGAAATGCGGCGCAGAACTTTAATTGAGGGAGGACAAAGATAATGGCAAGACTTGCAGAAACTTATAAGAACGAAGTTGCTCCCGAGTTAATGAAGAAGTTCAATTACAAGAGCGTTATGCAGATTCCTAAGCTTGAGAAGGTTGTTATCAACGTAGGCGCAGGTGATGCTAAGGAAAACGCTAAGGTTATTGACAGCGTTGTTGAGGACCTTTCTGCTATCACAGGTCAGAAGGCAGTTCCCACAGTTGCTAAGAAGTCGGTAGCAAACTTTAAGCTCCGTCAGGGCACCAAGATCGGTGCTAAGGTTACACTCAGAGGTGAGAGAATGTATGAGTTTGTTGACAGACTCTTCAACCTCGCACTTCCCAGAGTTCGTGACTTTAAGGGTATCAACCCCAACGCATTCGACGGACGCGGCAACTACTCACTTGGTCTCAAGGAGCAGTTGATATTCCCTGAAATCCAGTATGACCAGATCGACAAGATTCGCGGTATGGATATCGTATTCGTAACAAGTGCAAACACCGATGAGGAAGCTCGTGAGCTCCTTCGTTTGATGGGCGCACCCTTTATGAAGCAGTAAGGAGGAGATAAGTATGGCAAAGAAGTCAATGGTACTGAAGCAGCAGAAGGTGCAGAAGTTCTCCACCCGTGAGTACAATCGCTGCAAAATCTGCGGCAGACCTCATGCATATCTTCGCAAATACGGTGTTTGCCGTATCTGCTTCAGAGAACTTGCTTACAAGGGACACATCCCCGGCGTAAGAAAAGCAAGCTGGTAAAAATTTGCACGGTGCAATTCGGCACTGCGCAATAAGTTATTAAGTGCGAAAGGCAAAGCCGAGTAGCAAACTGATTTCTTAAGGAGGAAATAAAAATGCAGATCACAGACGCAATTGCTGATATGCTTACAAGAATTCGTAACGCTAACTCAGCAAAGCACGAAACTGTTGATATCCCCGCATCCAACGTTAAGAAGGCAATCGCTCAGATTCTCGTTGACGAGGGTTATATCAAGAGCTTCACAGTAATTGAAGACAACAAGCAGGGTATCATCCGTGTTACCCTCAAGTACGGTGTAGGTAAGACCAGAATCATTTCCGGTCTCCGCAGAGTTTCCAAGCCCGGTCTCCGTATTTACGCAGGCTGCGAGGAGCTCCCCCGTGTAATGCGTGGTCTTGGTATCGCGATCATTTCGACCCCCAAGGGTATTATGACCGATAAGAAGGCAAGAAAAGAAAATGTTGGCGGCGAAGTGCTTGCCTACGTTTGGTAAGGAGGAATAGAATATGTCAAGAATTGGTAGACAGCCAATCGCTATTCCTGCTGGTGTAAAGGTTAACTTTGCAGACGGTATCATTACCGTTGAAGGACCCAACGGAAAGCTTTCACAGGCTGTACACAGTGCAATGGCACTTGAAATCACCGCAACAGAAATCACAGTTTCTCGTCCTAATGACGAAAAGCAGAACAGATCACTTCACGGTCTCACCAGAACCCTTATCGCAAATATGGTTAAGGGCGTAACTGAAGGCTACAAGAAGGAGCTTCAGATCAGTGAAGGCGGATACAGAGCTCAGATGAACGGCAACAAGCTCGTTATGAACCTCGGTTATTCGCACGATGTAGTGGTCGAACCGATCGACGGTATCAAAATTGAAGTTCCCAACCCCAATACACTTATCGTATCGGGTGCTGATAAGCAGAAGGTAGGACAGGTCGCTGCAGAGCTTCGTGCTAAGAGACCTCCCGAGCCTTATCACGGCAAGGGTATCAAGTATGCCGATGAGGTTATCAGACACAAGGCCGGTAAGGCAGGTAAATAAAGAAAGGAGAGGTAGTCAATGTTTACTAAAGTTGATACTAACAAGCAGCGTCTTAGAAGACACAAGAGAGTTCGCGCTAAGATTTCCGGAACTGCTGCAAGACCCCGTCTTAACGTATTCCGCTCTAACGCAAACATTTATGCACAGATTATCGATGACGAAAACGGCGTAACCCTTCTTTCTGCATCCACCTTGGATAAGGACTTCAATGGTTACGGCGGAAACAAGGAAGCAGCTAAGGCTGTTGGAACTATGATCGCAAAGAAAGCCGCTGAAAAGGGTATCACCGAGGTTGTATTTGACCGTGGTGGTTACGTATATCACGGACGCGTTAAGGAACTTGCTGACGCTGCTCGTGAAGGCGGATTAAAATTCTAATTGTTAAAGAAAGGAATGGTTACATTCATGGCTCGTAAAATTGATGCTGCAACACTCGATCTTAAAGAAGTTGTTGTTGATGTAAAGAGCGTTTCCAAGACAGTTAAGGGCGGTCGTGTAAGAAAGTTCACAGCTCTTGTTGTAGTAGGAGACGAAAATGGCCACGTTGGTTATGGCCTTGGCAAAGCCGCTGAGCGTCCCGAAGCGGTAAGAAAAGGAACAGAAGAAGCAAAGAAGAATATCATCGAGGTTGCCCTCAAGGGCACGTCGATCCCTCACGAGATTGTCGGTGAATTCGGAGCAGGTCGCGTTCTTCTCAAGCCCGCAGCACCCGGTACCGGAGTTATTGCAGGCGGTAAGGTAAGAAGCGTTATCGAAATGGTAGGTATCAAGGACGTCAGAACTAAGTGTCTCCGTTCAAACAATCCTATCAACGTCGTTAAGGCAACTTTTGAAGGCCTCAGAAATCTGAGAACCGTTGAAGACGTAGCGGCTATCAGAAATAAGACGCCTGAAGAAATTCTGAACTAAGGAGAGAAAAACGATGGCTTCTGTTAAAATAACACTCGAGAAGAGCCTTATCGGTAGACTTGACAAGCAGATCAAGACCGCAAACTCTCTCGGACTTAAAAAAATCGGAGATACAACCACTCAGGCTGATTCTCCCGCTTTGCAGGGTAAGATTTTCGTAATCAAGCACCTTGTAAAAGTTGAAAATGTTGATTAACACTCACGAATTCAATAAATCAAAGGAGGAAAACCTATGAAGCTTCATGAATTATCTCCCGCACCCGGCTCCGCTAAGGATGCATGGCGCAAGGGAAGAGGAGCAGGCTCCGGAAACGGTAAGACTGCCGGTAAGGGTCACAAGGGTCAGAACGCACGTTCTGGCGGCGGTGTAAGACCCGGATTTGAAGGCGGTCAGATTCCTGCATACAGAAGACTCCCCAAGAGAGGCTTTGATAACAGCAAATTTGCAGATAAATATGCTATTGTAAACATCAGCGACCTTGAAAAGTTCAACGACGGTGACGTTGTTACCGTTGAGGCACTTCTTGAGAAGCGTATCGTTCGCAAGGCATACGACGGTCTTAAGGTTCTCGGCAATGGAGAGATCACTAAAAAATTGACTGTTCAGGCAAAGATCTTTTCTGCTTCGGCAAAAGAAAAAATTGAAGCCGCTGGCGGAAAAGTTGAGGTGATGTAAAGTGTTTAAGACCTTTAAGGAAGCATGGAAGGTTACAGAACTTCGCAATAAGATTCTCTTTACCCTCTTGATTCTCGTTCTGTTCAGAATCGGCTGTACTATCCCCGTACCTTTCTTTGATGACAGCTCTATCAAGGTCATCAACGAGTTACTCGGTGGCGGCGGTTCTTTCAGCTACCTGAATATGATGTCAGGTTCAGCTCTTGCAAACGGAACACTCTTTGCACTTTCCATTTCGCCCTATATCACGGCACAGATTATTATCCAGCTCTTAACGATTGCTATCCCCGCCCTCGAGCGTCTCTCGAAGGAAGGTGAGGAAGGCAGAAGGAAGATTCAGTCATTCACCCGTTACGGTACCGTTATCCTTGCGATAATCACCTCTATCGGTTACTATGCACTTCTTAATGCTAACGGCGTTATCAACCCCGGCACACTTCCCAAGGGCTTCGTAGCAGTAGTTATCGTAGCTACCTATACCGCAGGTGCGTCACTTGTTATGTGGCTCGCTGAGAAGATCAACGAGCACGGAATCGGTAACGGTATATCCCTTATCCTTTTCGCAGGTATCGTATCCGGCATCCCCTATATGATAGTAAACCTTGCAAGCCAGGCTGAAAAGCTTGTTTTCCAGATTCTTATCTGGGTTGCAACCATCGTAGTATTCATTCTTGCGATTGCGTTCATAGTATTCGTAACTGAATCCGAGAGAAGAATTCCCGTACAGTATTCCAAGAAGACTGTCGGCAGAAAGATGTACGGCGGACAGAGCTCTAATCTTCCCATTAAGCTCAATATGTCCGGTGTTATGCCTTTCATCTTCGCTCAGTCTATCATATCTATCCCCGAGACAATCAGAATGATTGCACAGCCCAAGGCTGGCGGCGGATGGGAAAAGTTCTTCAACATTTTCTCACCCTCCTCTCCCGTGTATATCGTACTTCTATTTGTTCTCATCATCTTTTTCGCATACTTCTATCTTGCAATTTCCTTCAATCCTGTTGAGGTTGCAAACAATCTTAAGAAGAGTGGCGGTACCATCTTCGGTATCCGTCCCGGTAAGCCTACCGCGGATTATATCCGTCCCGTAGTAAACCGTATCACCCTCATCGGTGCACTCTTCCTTTCAATCATTGCTATTCTTCCGATGATTCTTTCGAACATCCCCGTGCTTTCTCCCGTCTCTCTCGGTGGTACCTCCTTGCTCATCGCAGTAGGTGTTGCTATTGAGACTGAAAGAGAAGTAGAAGCACAGATGGCAATGCGTAACTTTAAGGGATTCCTCGAATAAGAATCCGACTTTGCAGAAAGGAACGATTTATGAAAATCATCTTTTTAGGTGCTCCCGGTGCCGGAAAGGGAACTCAGGCAGAGCTTGTTTCTAAGAAGGCAGGTATCCCCACCATTTCCACCGGCGTTATACTCCGTGAAGCAATAAAAGATAAAACTCCTCTCGGCATAGCGGCTAAGTCCTTAATCGATAACGGACAGCTCGTTCCCGATGAAGTGGTCATAGAGCTTTTAACCGAGCGCTTGTCTCAGGACGATTGCAAAAACGGTTATATTCTCGACGGCTTCCCCAGAACGATAGCACAAGCAGAGGCTCTTGACAAAATGGGTATCGCAATCGACAAGGTTGTGAATATCTACGTTGCCGATGAGACTATCATCAACAGACTCGCGGGCAGACGCTCCTGTCCCGGATGCGGTGCTACGTACCACGTAGTGTTTAATCCCTCCGAGGATGGAGAACATTGCACAGGCTGCGGTGCAGTGCTTACCCAGCGAGATGATGACAAGCCCGAGACCATCAGGAAGCGTCTTACCGTCTATCATGAATTAACCGCTCCTCTCGAGCAGTTTTATGAGAAAAGAGGCATTCTTGTAACGGTTGAGGGTCAAGAAGAGCTTGCCGATACCACCGCACTTACGATGAAAGCGCTGGAGCTGTTATGATTAGTATCAAAACACCCCAGGAAATCGAAAAAATGCGTGAAGCCTGCATAATTACGGCAGGCGCAAGAAAATTGGCTGGACAGCTCATTAGACCCGGTATAACACTTCTGGAGATTGACCGCGAAATTAAGCGGTACATCGAATCCAAGGGTGCAAAGCCCTCCTTCCTTAACTATAACGGATTTCCCGCATCTGCCTGTATCAGTGTAAACGAAGAGGTAATTCACGGAATACCGAGTGAAAGGAAGCTGGAAAACGGCGATATCGTCAAGGTTGACGTCGGCGCATATTACAACGGATATCACGGTGATTGCGCCGCAACCTTTGGCGTGGGAGAGATATCAAGTGAGGCACAACGCCTCATTGATATCACCAAGCAGAGCTTCTTTGAGGGAATCAAAGAAATTCGCGAAGGCTCAAGAGTCGGAGATATAGGATATGCAATACAGACCTATGTTGAAAACGCAGGATTTTCAGTCGTTCGTGACTTTATCGGTCACGGAGTCGGAGAAAATCTTCACGAGGAGCCTGACGTTCCGAACTACGGCAGAGCAGGACGCGGTCCGCGACTCTACGCAGGAATGACCGTGGCAATTGAGCCTATGGTCTGTCAGGGAAGCGCAAGAGTTAAAACCCTTGCAAACGACTGGACTGTGGTAACCGTAGACGGAAAGCTTTCGGCACATTATGAAAATACCGTTGCAATCACTGCAAACGGCGTTGACATACTGACCGAGGCCGAGTGATGAATATTGCCAAGGGCGAGCTTGTCAGAGTTGTGGCAGGCAAATATAAGGGTCTTTTAATGACGGTGGTTATGACCGACGGTACAAGTGTGTACGTATCCGACGGCAGACACCGAAAACTTGAGAAACCGAAGAAGCTTAATCCGAAGCACGTTGTCAGACTCGAAACGGTGCTTGAAAAAGAAGTATCGGAGTACACCAACAGATTCCTTTGGAAAGAGCTTGCGACAAAATGTCCGTCTTGATGAATGAAAGGATTAGGAGGGATTATTCTGGCAAAAGAAGACGTAATGGAGTTTGAAGGCACAGTCGTTGAGACCCTGCCTAATGCAAATTTCCGAGTAAAGCTTCAAAACGAACTCGTTATACTTGCTCACATTTCGGGCAAGATGCGAATGAATTATATTAAGATTGTACCCGGTGACAGAGTGCTTGTAGACGTATCTATCTACGACCCCACCAAGGGTAGAATCACCCGTAGACTTTAAGTTTACGGTAAACCACTAAACTATAACACAATGGAGGTTACTGATATGAAAGTTAAGCCTTCCGTAAAAAAAATCTGCGAGAAGTGTAAGATTATCAGAAGAAAAGGCGTTGTAATGGTTATATGCGAGAATCCCAAGCATAAACAGAAGCAAGGCTGATTTAAGGAGGTGCAATTATGGCTCGTATAGCTGGTGTAGATATTCCCAGAGAAAAACGTGTTGAAATAGGTCTTACCTATATCTTTGGAATCGGTAGAACCGCTTCGGGAGAAATCCTTGAGAAGACCGGTGTAAACCCCGATACCAGAGTAAAAGACCTTACCGACGACGAGGTTGCAAAGCTTCGTGAGGTAATTGAAAACGATTACCTTGTTGAAGGTGACCTTCGCCGTAAAATTGCCTATGATATCAAGTCTATGTCGGATATCGGTTGCTACAAGGGCATCCGTCACCGCAAGGGACTTCCTGTCAGAGGACAGAGAACTAAGACCAACGCAAGAACACGCAAGGGTCCTGCAAAGACAATTGCAAATAAGAAGAAATAAAGGAGTGACTGATAAATGGCAGCTAAAGTACAGGCTAAAAAGACTGTTAAGAGACGTCGCGAAAGAAAGAATATTGAGAAGGGCGCAGCACATATCTGCTCCACTTACAATAACACGATCGTTACTCTTACCGATGTAAACGGCAACGCTTTGTCATGGGCGTCTGCTGGCGAGCTCGGATTTAAGGGCTCTAAGAAGTCTACCCCTTTTGCAGCACAGATGGCAGCAGAACAGGCTGCAAAGGCTGCGATGGAGCACGGACTTAAGACTGTTGAAGTATTCGTTAAGGGCCCCGGTCAGGGAAGAGAATCTGCAATCAGAGCTCTCCAGACCGCAGGACTCGACATTACTCTCATCAAGGATGTAACCCCGATTCCTCACAACGGATGCCGTCCTCCCAAGAGAAGACGCGTATAATTAAAGAAGGAGGTATACAGATATGGCTAAATATACAGGACCTTCCTGCCGTCAGTGCCGCAGAGAAGGCGTTAAGATGTTCCTTAAGGGTGACAGATGCTATACCGACAAGTGTGCTATCACTCGTCGTGGCAAGGTACCCGGTCAGCACGGCGGCGCACGTCGCGGTATGATGAAGGACTACGGACTTCAGCTTCGTGAAAAGCAGAAGGCTAAGAGATATTACGGCGTTCTTGAAAAGCAGTTCAGAAACTATTACGTAAAGGCAAACGCTACCGAGGGTATGACAGGTGAAAACCTTCTCAAGCTCATTGAGAGACGTCTCGATAACACCGTTTACAGAATGGGAATTGCTGAAAGCCGTCGTGATGCAAGACAGCTCGTTCGTCACGGACACTTCACTATTAACGGTAAGAAGGCTAACATTCCTTCTATGCTCGTTTCCCTTGGTGATGAGATCGCTGTTGTAGATAAGAGCAAGTCTCTTCCCAAGTTTAAGTCTCTTGCAGAGAACATTGATAACAAGACCGCTCCCGCTTGGCTCGACGTAGACAAGGAAAAGATGAGCGCAAAGGTTATCGCGCTTCCCAAGAGAGAAGACGTTGACTTCGAGATCCGTGAGCATCTCATCGTCGAGTTGTACTCCAAATAATTCATCACAGTTACCCGAAGACTGTTTCGGAATATTCGTGACGGTTATTTTCGGGATACCACAAGTTTGTTCACATAATAAACGAGGAGGAATATGATGATAGAATTTAAGAGACCGAGTATAACCTGCGTTGAGCAGAGTGATGACGGATCATATGGCAAATTTGAAATCGAGCCTCTTGAAAGAGGATTCGGTACTACCCTTGGTAACTCCCTTCGCAGAGTTCTTTTGAGCTCACTCCCAGGAGTCGCTGTAACCTGTGTAAAGATTGATGGTGTTTTGCATGAAATCTCAACGGTTCCCGGCGTGAAGGAAGACGTGACCGAAATTATCCTCAACGTCAAGGGCATTACAGCAAAGCTGTTTTGCGATTGTCCCAAGACTGTCGTTATTGATATGACCGGTGAGTGCGAGGTAACCGCTGGCGATATTAAGGTGGATTCCGATATCGAGATAATCGATCCTAACCACCACATCGCAACTCTTGCTCAGGGTGCACGCTTCTATATGGAGCTCACCTTTGATCAGGGCAGAGGCTACGTAAGCTCGGACAAGAATAAGGCTCAAGGCGTTGGCACTATCGGAATGATATATACCGATTCCATCTATACTCCCATCCGCAACGTGAATTACTCCGTACTTCCCGCGCGTGTTGGAAATAGCATGGACTTCGATAAGCTTTCCATTGAGATCAAGACCGACGGCACCGTGACCGCAAAGGAATCGGTTTCAATTGCCGCCAAGATTCTCAACGATCATCTTGAACTGTTTATCAATCTTTCTGACACTGCTAATAAGAATGTCGAGATGATAGACGGTGAAGAAACCGTCAAGAAAATCCAACTTGAGATGACCATTGAGGAGCTTGACTTGTCAGTTCGTTCCTTCAACTGCCTCAAGCGTGCAGGCATTGATACAGTTGGCGATCTGACAAATCGTACCCAGGATGAAATGATCAAGGTTCGTAACCTTGGTAAGAAGTCCTTGGAGGAAGTCATTCAGAAACTTGAGACAATGGGTCTTTCACTTAAAAAGGAAGACGAATAACCATTCATACTGAGTAAAGGAGGAGCATACAAATGCCCGGAATTAGAAAGCTTGGTCGTACAACCGACCATAGAATCGCTATGCTCAGAGGAATGACTACATTCCTGCTTGAGAACGGCTCCATAGAGACAACCGTTACCCGTGCTAAGGAAGTAAGAAGACTTGCTGAAAAGATGATAACTCTCGGCAAGACCAATACTCTTGCATCCAGAAGACAGGCACTTGCGTTTATCACTAAGGAAGATGTTGTTAAGAAGCTCTTTGAAGAGATCGCACCTTCCTACGCTGAGAGAAACGGTGGATATACAAGAATCCTTCGTAAAGGTCCCAGACGTGGTGACGCTGCTGAAATGGCGATCATTGAACTTGTAAAATAAGTTAAAAATTCCCGTTGGAGAAATCCAACGGGATTTTTTGTTGATGCCCTTAACTGTTAATACTCACAAAACCTGTGGAGATAGTAAAGGAATAAATATAACGGGACTGAGTTAATGCTCAGCCCCGTTTGCTTATCCAAGTATTGTTTTAAGGTCAAACAGCGTTCGTTTTTCGTTATAGGTGGTAGCGTGAATATGGAGTCTGTCACCGACCATAATAGGTCCGTCCGAGTGACTCTTACCGCTGCCCGCACGCTCGACGGACAGCACGATACAGCTCGGAGGCCAGAGAATATCACGAAGCTCCTTGCCGACGATAAAGGAATCTTCCTGTACGGTGAAATAGTCGTCAAGCACCGACGACTCTCTGTCGCGGTTTTCCTCCTTGACCTTTGCGTGAATTACGGTTTCGTAGAAGCATTCGATAGCCAAAGCCTCGACAATTATATAGGAAATAATTACGGCTATTATTACGGGAAGGATGTTTTCATACGCACCGAGCGCTTCAACCGAGAAAATTATTGCGGTTATCGGAGTCCTTACAAACGCTGACAAAAAGGAAACGATTGCAATGATGATAACCGTTGCGTAGTATTCCTGCGGTATCAAGCCAAGCGTTACCGTGATATTTGAAACAATCGAGCCAATTATCGCACCGAAGGCGAGAGTCGGAATGAATAAGCCTCCCGTAACCCCCACGTTGTTTGCAAGGATCAGGAGCAAGAGTCTTATTGCAAGCACGAGAAGAAGCGCATACCAGCTTCTGTTACCCTCGATTATCCATTCGATAAGGCTGTGACCCGAGCCGAGACAGTCGGAAATGGCGAAGCCTACGATTCCCGTGGCAAGAAACACAGTAGCCATTTTTACGGCAAAGGGAACCTTTTTCAGCCTTTGAGTTACAAGAACGTTAACCTTTTTGTAAAGGTAAGTGAAGAAGCCTGCAAGACATCCGCAAGCGATTCCCAATACAACTGAAATCCAGATGCTTTTAGCGGGAAGAGGCGGGAAGGGGGTAAAGTGGAAAAGCCTTGGGCTTATTCCGAAGTGGGAGCAAAGCGCGTTCATCACAAGACTTCCCGAAATAACCGAGGTAGACGCTACCATAATAAGCATCGGAGAAAAGCGACGGTGAGCCTCCTCAAGCGCGAAGAATATACCGCTCACGGGCGCTCCCGTTGCCGTAGCAAAGCCTGCCGACGCTCCGCCCGTCATAATGTATCTGTTCCAAGCTGCGTGCTTTTTTGAAAAAAGCTTAACGGTGCCTTTGCCTACCGCCGTGCCCATCTGTACGCTCGGTCCTTCGTTTCCGAGAGGCACTCCGACAAGATAGGTGAGCATTGCGGATATTGGAAGAAGTATAAGGCTGTTTACCCAGTGAAATGAAATGAGTCCTCTCAGAATAGCCACCGACGTTGGAATACCTCCTCCACGGCTGTTCTTTGAAAGGCTGAGCAAAAGAGCTGATATAAGACCTATTATCACACAGCCCAAAAGCAGATACGGAAGCATATGCGCGTGTCCTCTGACGTAATCGTAAACGGTAGCGGATAGGTCTATGATTCTGCTTGCCATAAGCTTAAAGGCAAATATTACTCCTCCCGTCAAGGCTCCCGCAATAGAGGAGAAAAGCACACAAGGGAGTATTATGTTGTTTATATAGGGAAAATGTTTGTTTTTCATAATGAAAATCTCCTGTTCGCAAAATATTTTATCACAAATCGAGCGAATTGGCAAGAGATTTCGGTAGTATATTGCTTTTTTCGGACAAATGTGCTACAATACTCACAGACTTTAAAAGGAGCAAATATGAAGGAATTTAAAATAATTAAAATAACGTCCGAAAGACTTGACGAGGTGCTTGGTATTTACTCAAAGGCTCGTGAGTTTATGATGGCAACGGGTAATCCGAATCAGTGGAAGACTTTCCGTCCTTATCGGGAAACGCTTGAGGAGGATATAAGACTTGGTCAGCTTTACGGAATAGAGAGTGACGGAAGCCTTTACGCATCCTTTGTTTTGATGGGTGAGGATCCGGTTTACGATAATCTTATTGAGGGCGCCTGGCTTAACGATAAGCCCTATCATACGCTTCACAGAGTTGCATCAGACGGCAGAGAGAAGGGGATGCTTGGCAGAATAGTTGAGTTTGCCAAGACCTTTAAAACCGATTTGAGAATTGATACACACGATGACAATAAGGTTATGCAACATCTGCTTCAAAAACACGGCTTCGTAAAATGCGGAAGAATCCCTATGTACGAGGTCGAGGAAAGAGTAACCTTTCACTATGTGATGAATACGGAGGAACAAAAATGAAGAAGGTCTTTTTTACAATTCTGCTCGCACTTGCACTTGTTACCTTAACCGCCTGCGGACTTATAACGCATAATATAATAGGCGGTGACGAAACGGTTATCGACCAACCTGTAGAAGAGTCCGAGGAGACTCCCGTAAAAGAGCCTGAACAGACTCCCGTAAAAGAGCCCGAGGAGACTCCCGTAAAAGAGCCCGAACAGACTCCCGTAGAAGAGCCCGAACAGACTCCCGCGGAAGAGCCTGAACAGATTCCCGTAGAAGAGCCCGAACAGACTCCCGTCGAAGAGCCCGAACAGACTCCCGTCGAAGAGCCCGAACAGACTCCCGTCGAAGAGCCCGAACAGACTCCCATAGAAGAGCCCGAACAGACTCCCGTAAAAGAGCCCGAACAGACTGCTGACGAGCCTCTTGACCATTACAAGTACTGGGCTTTGCAGACCGCGTATAATAATGCTGCTAAGACGGCTTCAATTGAGGACGATATCGTTGCCTGCGAGGATATTCTCACGCTTTACCGCAACCTTGAGGACATTGATTCCTGCCGACGAGTAATCGTACCCCTTCTCAAGCTTTCAAAGATTTATGAGGAGAGAGGACAGTTTGCAGACGCTCTCCGTTGCTACAAGATGTACCGCGACGCCTATCTTTACATTGACGGGCATACCGACGAAAACTGTACCGAGCCCCTAAAATACGCAGAATCCTTTATCACTCATTATTCTTATATCGAGCCCGTCGTTTATACTACCGCTAAAAATCCTGCCGACGTGCCCTTCTATAACGCTAAGAACGAGCCGAGAGTCGGCACCTACACGGGTATGTGCGGAGTTTACGACGATACCGTTTCCACGGGCTTTTTGCTTTACGTTCAGTTCGGTACGGAAACGATGTATTCCTTTGCCTACAAGCTTCCCAAGGACGTCGGTCACTATATGCTTGAGCTTGCCTGGAACACCTCCGACCATACGATTGAGTGTTTTGAGGCAATTGCCGACGGTGAGTACGACGAGTACATAATCGAAAATCTCAAGTGGCTTGACTCTCTTGAGAATTGCGACGTGCTTCTTCGCTTCGGTGCCGAGGTCAACGAGTGGGAGGCTAATACTACCTACGCTAAAAACGGCAAGCTTGAGGAGTTCAAGAAGCAGTTTATTGCCGCCTTCCGCAAGGTTTCAACCCTTCGTAATACCTATGCGCCCGAGGTTGCAATGGTATATTCTCCCAACGATATCTCCAATATGTACGTAACTCACCTTGATTTTTATCCCGGTGACGAGTACGTTGACTGGGTCGGAATGTCCTCTTATATGAATAAGTCTGCCGCCGCAAACGATACCTGGGGAAGTATGACCGACGCTTATTACAGCCGTGGAAAGTACGCAAGCCAGATACTCAAGATGAAGCCGATAATCGACTCCTTCGGTGACCGTAAGCCCATTCTGATAAGTGAGTGCGGATTCTGTTATTCCTCCACCAAGAGTGAGCAGTCACAGTCCTTCTCGGCTGAGAAGATGAAGCTCTTCTATTCCTACGCTAATATGGTTTATCCGCAGATAAAGGGTATTTATTACTTCAATACAAACTTTGACGGAAGCTCCTATCAGCTTTTCAACGAGGATAAGCAGAACGTCAATTCCAACGCAGCTATCTATCGTGATATGATGAATACAAACCTTCCCATATCCTCACTCCGTAACGGCTCTGCCGAGGGCTATACCCGTCTTACGACGCTCAACGAGGTGCGCGATACTCTCAATCTTGCGGTATTTGCCTCTTATCCCGGTAACCCCGAAATTAAGGTTGTATACGAATGGGACGGCGTAAAGCTTTCCGAGACGACCGTAGCACCTTATCAGGCAACCGTTGACAAGGCAAGGCTTTCCGCGGGTACTCATACCCTTACCGTCACAACAACCTGTAAGCTTACCACCTTCACAAAGAATTACACCGTGACCGTTGCATCCGACGGGTGCGTTACGGTTAAGTAAAGGCAAAGAAAAAGCAGTCTCAATCAATTGAGACTGCTTTTTGCGTATGACGGGCATATCAATGCTCTGTGGTGAAAGTCCACCGAGGCGTAGTTACCGACGAACTCAAAAGCACCTTGCAAGTTTCACACCGTGAGGTGTGGGAGAGAAGAAGCAATAGCGAAATCGTAGCC
>JAFSID010000066.1 GCA_017439965.1 Clostridia bacterium
ATAGAAAGCATCATAGCCTATGCTTGTGACACTGTCGGGGATGGTCACGCTTGTAAGGCTGTCGCAATTATAGAAAGCATCATAGCCTATGCTTGTGACACTGTCGGGGATGGTCACGCTTGTAAGGCTGTCGCAATTATAGAAAGCAGAAGAGCCTATGCTTGTGACACTGTCGGGGATGGTCACACTTGTAAGGCCGGTGCAATTAGAGAAAGCAGAAGAGGCAATGCACTTTGTTCCATTCTTTATTGTATATGAACCGTTTATACTTGTTTGGGCTTCTATTAAATGATTACCGATGTATAAAACACCGTTTTCCCAATTACTTGAATTGTTATAATATGACGTATCATAGAAAGCAGAAGAGACAATGCTTGTGACACTGTCGGGTATGGTCAAACTTGTAAGGCTGGTGCAATTAGAGAAAGCAGAAGAGCCTATGCTTGTGACACTGTCGGGGATGGTCACACTTGTAAGGCTGGCGCATTTATAGAAAGCATAATTGCCTATGCTTGTGACACTGTCCGGAATAACAAGGTCTGTTAAAAGTTTTCCGTTTAGATATAGATTTTCCGCATAATATAACGGATTTGATAAATTTCCGTTAAAACTAACATCACACCATGCAGCGATATCGGATATACACACATTTGTAAGACTTGTACATCCTTCGAATGCAAAAGCATTACTGGACATTACAGTACCAGGGATGACAACGCTTGTAAGATTTGAGCATTCGTAAAAGGTGTACTGCCCCATATTCGTTATACCATCTTCAATTACAAGTGATTTAACCAACAGACGATTTGAATACCATGGAGCCAAAGAAGATCCGGGATAATAATAAGACAAGCTTCCGCTACCCGAAATGGTAAGTACACCGTCAGAGTCGAGTGTATAGGTAACGTTTGTACCGCAGGAGCCGGACTGTACAACTGTTGCGGCAAGTGTGGAAACAGCAAGGAGTGCGCAAAGAAGAATGGAAGCCGCAAGAATGAATAAAAGTTTTTTCTTCATGATTATCCCCAATCAAAAATATACTTATAATTAAAATATACCTCCAAACCACATAAATGTCAACTATTTACAATCGAAAATTTCGACTTTAATTAAAACATATCATGCGATGTAAGTTGTTTTATTCATATTAACGTTAAAATTATAATGTAATGTCAAGGTATCAAATAGTGCTTGAAGCCATAAAAAATGAGAAAATTGAAAACGAGACAAACAGCAAAGGAGAATTGAAGCTTTGAAGAAAACCAAATGCATTAAAAGGAATGAGCCCAGTCCAATACCGAGCTCATTCGCAAGCAATTTAATATTTATTTTTGTCTAAACTTTGGGGTTCACTTCAAGCAGGATGAAGAAGAGCTAAAAATAAATATTTGATATTAAGAATAATAGTGATTGCATTATCACTTGCAAAAAAACAAAGGGCGAGTGTTCGCCCTTCGGTTGACTTATATAATATCAACAACAATATGCTCATCGAACTTGGTGGAAGCCGCCTTCATAACGGTACGGATAGCCTTAGCTATTCTTCCGCCCTTGCCGATTACTCTGCCCATATCATCGGGATGAACGGACAGCTCGAGATGTACGATAGAGCCGTCACGGCGTTCGTTTACGCGTACATCGTCGGGGTTTTCTACTATCGCCTTTGCGATGTCGATCAATACCTGTGTCATAGATTTTTTCTCCTCACCCTTTAAGACGGAGTTAATTAGTCGATAACTCCGCTCTTCTTAAGGATGCTCTTTGCGGTCTCGGTGGGCTGTGCGCCGTCCTCAATCCACTTCTTTGCCTTCTCTACGTCAACCTTGATATCTGCAGGGTTGGTCATAGGATTGTAGTAACCGATCTCCTCGATAAATCTTCCGTCTCTGGGAGATCTGGAGTCAGCAACAACTACACGGTAGAAAGGAGCCTTCTTTGCACCCATTCTTCTGAGTCTGATTTTAACTGCCATTATATTCACCTCCATTATTTATTTATATTGTAATGCGTTTCCGCTTCAATATACTGACTTAAAAACCGAAGAAGCCTTTTTTACCGAGCTTCTTTTTAGCGTTTGGCGACGTGAATTGCTTCATCATCGTCTTGACCTGCTCATACTGCTTGAGGAGTCGGTTTATCTCCTCCACGCTACATCCCGAGCCCTGTGCAATTCTCTTCTTTCTCGAAAAGTTCAAAACGTCGGGGTTTTCACGCTCGTAGGGGGTCATGGAAAGGATGATTGCCTCCTGACGCGCAAGCTGTTTTTCGTCAACCTTAGCGTCCTTGAGTGCTCCCGGCTTCATACCGGGTATCATCTGTGCAATGGAGGAAATATCTCCCATATTGCGAAGCTGTCCGAATTGCTCAAGAAAGTCGGTCAGCGTGAACTTTTGCTCACGGAGTCTCTTCTCAAGCTCAGCCGCCTTCTTCTCGTCAAAGCTCTCCTGAGCCTTCTCGATAAGCGACAGTACGTCTCCCATTCCGAGTATTCTCGACGCCATTCTCTCGGGGTGGAAGGGCTCGAGGTTTTCAAGCTTTTCTCCGACACCGATGTACTTTATGGGCTTACCCGTAACGTACTTTACGGAAAGCGCCGCACCGCCTCGGGTATCACCGTCAAGCTTCGTCAGAATAACGCCCGTTACGTCAAGCAGATTGTTGAAGCTTTCGGCAACGTTTACCGCATCCTGACCGAGCATTGCGTCGATTACAAGAAGGATTTCGTGGGGATTGGTTTCCTTTTTTATGTTGGAAAGCTCGGTCATAAGCTCCTCGTCAACGTGCAGACGGCCTGCAGTATCGAGAAATACCAAATCGTGACCTTGCTTTTCGGCATACTTAACTGCCTCTCGGGCAA
The DNA here is from genome assembly GCA_017439965.1 of Clostridia bacterium. Lineage (GTDB taxonomy): Bacteria > Bacillota > Clostridia > Oscillospirales > SIG627 > RGIG6353. Next base: position 2,858 of record JAFSID010000066.1, read on the forward strand.
TTTTTACGGGGTCGTTACAGCCCTCAAGGGTAAAGACCTCGCATCCGACGGACTCACCGACAACCTGAAGCTGCTTGATGGCGGCGGGACGGTATACGTCGCACGCGGCAAGAAGTGAGCGTTTATTCTGCTTCTTCATATAAAGAGCAAGCTTTGCGGTGTGAGTGGTCTTACCTGCGCCCTGAAGACCGCACATCATAACGACGGTGGGCGCCTTCGGTGCTATTTCGAGCTTTTCGTGCTTGGTGCCCATAATGGCACAAAGCTCCTCGTTTACTATCTTTACAACGTGCTGCTCGGGCATAAGGCTTTCAAGCACCTCGTCTCCGACCGCACGCTCGGATACCTTTTTGATAAATTCCTTGACTACCTTGAAGTTTACGTCTGCCTCAAGAAGTGCAAGCTTTATCTCGCGCATACCCTCCTTGACGTCAGCCTCGGTGAGCTTACCCTTGTTTCTGAAATTACGAAAAACGCTTGAAAGCTTATCGCTAAGACTTGAAAACACGGCTTACTCTCCCTTCTGTCCGACGCTCTCCCGAATGAATCGGGCTTCATCAGGATATTGCTTCTCAATCCTCTCCGCAACGCCCAAAAGCTCTGCGAAGAAGCTCTCCTGCCTTTTATCCCTCTCAAGAAGTCCGAGTGCGCTCTCGTATTCACGAAGCTCCTCACCCGTCCTGACAATCAGCTCACGCACACCCTGACGGCTCGTGCCCGTATGCTCGGATATTTCGGCAAGTGACAGATCCTCAAAATAGTACATCTCAAAGACCTGGCGTTTTTTCTCGGAAAGGAGCTGAGAATAAAAATCGTAAAGCAAAATTCCGCTTAAATCCTTCTCTCTCATACTTCCTCCGAAATCGGTGTAAACATTTTTTCTTTACACCTTGCATATTCTACACGATAAAACGCGTTTTGTCAAGTATTTTTTATTATTTTTCGTCCCAATCGTGATGTTTTTTCAAATCCTCCCAGATTGCAACGTAGCTTTCGTGTCGGGATTTGGGAAGAGTGCCGTCGTTTACCCTCTCAAGAATGGCACAGCCCTCCTCCTTAGTATGCGTACATTTCTTATATTTACACTCAAGGGCAAGGTCGGCATACTCGGGAAAGGCGTAAACGAGCTCCTCCTTTTTCATAAAGCGGAAGCGCTCGAAATCAAGAAGCGAAAAGCCGGGGGTATCAACGAGATAGCCCGACTTACCCTCGCCCGCAGGATAGAGCACGGTTGAACGGGTCGTATGACGGCCTCTCTTGGTCTTTTCGCTCACTCTGCCCGTTTCAAGACGGGGCATATCGGGATAAAGAGCGTTTATTATAGTGCTCTTGCCAACGCCCGACGGTCCCGTGAAAACGCAGGTGTTACCGTAAACGTACTCGCCGAGCGCCTCGCGTATCTCCTCGGGAGAGCATCCCGCGGTGAGTGAATGTACCTCGTAACCGCAAGCCTTATACACCGAGGTTATCTCTTCAATCTCCTCGTTCTCGGCAAGGTCACGCTTATTAAAAACTATGTGTGCCTTTATTGAATTGTGCTCGGCTATCGCGCAAAGCTTATCAATCGAATAGAAATTCGGCAATGGGTCGCGGTAGGCAAAAACGATAAACAAAATATCGATATTTGCAACTCCGGGGCGTATCAGATGATTACGGCGGTCAACCACCTTTTCAATAACACCTGCCTCGGTATCCTTTTCGTCGGGTGTTATTTCGACCCAGTCTCCAGGGGTGGGAGTTATTCCCTCCTGTCTGAAAATTCCTCTCGCGGTGCAGGAATATACGCCGTTCTCCGTCTCTACTCTGTAAACTCCTGCCGAGCAGGTAAGTATTCTTCCTCGCATATTACCTCTTAAAAATGAGCTGTAAAAAGTTTTTACAGCTCATTTATTCTAACGTTTATCTGTTATCAAGCTCCTCAATCGAAAGCTCAACAGTCTCTTCATCCTCGGTCTCAGCCTCGGGTAATTCTTCTTCCGTGTCCTCCACGTTTGCAGCAGGCTTATTGCCGTCACTGTAAAACACCTTGATTGGCTTCGAGTAATTTATAAGCACCATTGCATCGGGCTCAACGCTCTGATAGTACACGGTACCTGCGGGAAGACTCTCCCACATTACCTGATAATCTATCTTGATGCCGTAGGAGGCAATTTCTCGCATAAGCTCCTGAGCCTCTGCAAGCGTCTTGTTTTTCAAATCGGGCATTACGAGGTAGAAGGGCTTTTCACTCTCGGCAAGCGTTCCGTCAGAAACGTATAGCACTATCTTATCGCAAAACTCGGGGCTTACGACCGTGTGAGCGTCAACGCTCTGCCAGATTACCGTGCCGACGTCGGCGGTATCGGGAACGGTTATAAACTCGACCTTAAACTTCTCAAGCGTTACCGTAGCCTCCCCCTTGGTCTTACCAACGAGGTCGGGCATTGAAATAACGTCCTTGAGCTTCTTACCCGTGCTGACGTAAAGGGTTATGGTATCGGTAGGGTGTACTATCTCACCTGCCGCAGGCTCGGTACGGAAAACGTAATTCTCAAGCACCGTATCGTGAGGCTCCTCAATGATTTCCACCTTATCGTAGCCACGGTTACGGAGAGCCGTCTTGACCGAGTTTACGTTCTGTATAGAATAATCGGGAAGCGCTTCACTTCCCTCCTCGGGATTGACGTACAAAACGAGGTCAACCGTTCCGAGTGAGTTCTGTATCTTCTTTATCTGTCCGCCCTCGGGAACGGTAGAATAAATTTCACCGTAGCCGTAAGCGTCGTTGAACTGCTCTGCCCATTTAACCTCGACCGCAAAGCTTTGTTTTTCAAGCTCACTCTCAAGCTCCTCATCGTAATGCCTACCCAAAAGCTCGGGCACGGTTACGAAATGAGGGTCGTTTGCAGGGTCGTTCTGACTCTTTAAAAATCCGCTTATAACGATTGAACCGGCTACGATAAGCGTCAGGAAGAAGGCTGTCGCAATTCCCAGAATAATGGGGAAAAGTGTAACCCTCGCCTTGCCGTTATCACGGCTCTTGTCGGCAGGCTCGTCAGACCTGAAGCGGTCAAAGAACTTGATTATTCCACCGAAAACGCCGTTTCTGAGGCTCTTCTTGTTATTATCGCTCTTGCGACGGGGAGGGGTCGTGGTGGTAGGAGTACCCTCGTCAAAAATTACGTTGTGATTTTCCTTGAGTATTCTTACGGCACGAAGCATAGAATGTGCCGACTTGAATCGGTTTTCGGGCTTCTTATTCATAGCCTTGAGAATTATCTGCTCAAGTCCCTTGGGAAGCTCGGGACATACCTCACGCGGAGGTACTGGCTCGTCGTTAATTTGTTGCATGGCGACGTTTACGAGGTTATCGGCGTCAAAGGGAAGCTTTCCCGTTGACATCTCGTAAAGCATAACGCCGACAGAATATATATCCGACCAGGTACCCGTCTCACGACAGCTTATCTGCTCGGGGCTGATATAATAAACCGTGCCGAGTGCCTTATCCTCCATGCTGATGGTCTCACCGCTGGGAGTTTTTGCAATTCCGAAGTCGGTAACCTTAACAAAGCCGTTTTTGAGAAGCATAATGTTATGAGGCTTTATATCTCGGTGGATAACCTTTTTTGAATGAGCGTGCTCGAGTGCCGAGAGTATCTGCTCGGTGTAATCGAGAGCCTCGTCAATTGAAAGCTTCTTGCCGTGCTTGTCCATATAGCCCTTGAGAGTATCTCCCTCAACAAGCTCCATTACGATATACTTAAGCTCACGGCTGACGGACACGTCGTATATCTTTACGATATTCTCGTGAGAAAGCATTGAAATTGCTCGGGACTCGTTCATAAAGAGCTTAACCGCCTGACCGTCGGGGTCAGAGCTTTCGTTAAGCACCTTGATGGCGACGTTTCTGTCGGTGGTAAGGTCTCGCGCCTTGAACACAACGGACATACCGCCCTCTCCGATTACAGAGAGAATTTTATAGCGCTTATCAATTACCTCGCCGACAAGGGAATCAAATTTTCCGCTTTTGCTCATCTTTCCGCCTCCAGTTTGTTTTCGGTGTCAATCAACACCGCCGTAATATTATCAGCTCCTCCGCCCTCGTTGGCAAGCCCGATAAGAGCCTCCGCCTTCTCGGAAACGGTTGAGTCTGAGGAGATTATCCTTAAAAATTTCTTTTCGTCAAAATAGTTGGAAAGTCCGTCGGAGCAGAGAAGATAACAACCGTCCTGCATATCTCTGTGTGAAATATCGCACTCGACACCGCTTTCTATTCCGACAGCTCTTAAGATTATGTTACGGTTAGGATGATTCACAGCCTCCTCGGGAGTGATTTTACCCGCATCGAGAAGCGCCTGAACGAGTGAATGGTCAACGGTAAGCTGTGAAATTTCACCGTCGGCAATATGATATGCTCGGCTGTCTCCTATATTGAACACCCACAAAACGCCCTCCGTTGCCACAATGCCGACGGCGGTGGTGCCCATCCCCGTAAGAGCCTTATCGGTCAAGGAGTAATCGTACACCGCCTTATTTGCCTTGGAGCAGGCAAGGTCAATCGCGCGATCAACGGCAAGCATAAGCTCGACCTTATCCTCGATTTTGCCGACAATCTGCTCAAGCTCGTCCTTCAGGGTCTGCAGAATACTGATACACGCCATACGGCTGGCAACCTCGCCTGCCTGAGCACCGCCCATACCGTCGCAAACAACGGCAATAAGCATCCGATCGTCCTGCCATATTTCAAAATTGTCCTCGTTGAGCTGTCTTTTCAGCCCAATGTCGCTCATACCGAATACCTGCATCTGCATCCCTCCTATCCTCAATTATTCTGTGACGCCTCTTGCATCCTTTTGTTTCTGAGCTGTCCGCACGCCGCATCAATGTCTGCGCCGAGACGACGGCGTACTGTCGCATTTATTTTACTATTATTTAGTGAATTTGTAAAGAGAATTAAGTTGTTTTTTGTCGTTTTTTTGAAATTTTTTTCTTTAATTGGGTTAACGGGTATCAAATTTACGTGACAAAGCAAGCCCTTGAGCCTTTTCGCAAGCTCGCGCGCGTGCTCCACCGAATCGTTCACTCCGTCGATAAGCGCATACTCAAAGGATATTCTTCTGCCCGTGACAGCCTGATATTCACGGCAAGCCTCGATAAGCTCGTCGATATTATACCGACGGTTTATGGGCATCGTAGCGCTCCTTATTTCATCGTTTGGCGCGTGAAGAGAAATTGAAAGCGTAATGGGTAAATTCTCACGGGCAAGCCTTTTTATCTCGGGCACGAGTCCGCAGGTGGAAAGAGATATGTGACGGTAGCCGATATTAAGACCGTTTTTATCGTTTACAAGATGTAAGAATTTCAAGACGTTGTCGTAGTTATCAAGAGGCTCACCGATACCCATAAGCACTATATTGTCAACTCTGAAGCCCTCCTCACCCATATGCTCACGAGTGATGGACTCAATCTGTCCGAGTATCTCCCCTGCCGAAAGGCTTCTTACAAAGCCGTTTTTCGTTGAGGCACAGAAGGCACAGCCCTGACGGCAGCCCACCTGAGTGGAGACGCAGACCGAGTTTCCGTGCTCGTATCTCATAAGCACGCTCTCGATAATCGAGCCGTCGTAAAGCCTGAAAAGATACTTTTCGGTGCCGTCAAGCCTTGATACAAGCTTTTCGAGTACCTGCGGTGTTCGTATTTCAAAGTGCTCGTTGAGGGTCGGCAGAAGGCTTTTCGGTATATCCGACATTTCGGCAAAATCGGTTTTAAGCTTTTGGAAAAGCTGAAGCCATATCTGTTTTGCACGGAATTTAGGTATCCCAAGCTCAACTATTATCTCACAAAGCTCAGCCTCGTTGAGACTCTTTATGTCAATTTTTTCGGTCATATTTTTATTTCCTTACAATTATATCCGTAAAAAATCCGTCCTCCGATTCTCCGTCGGGAAAATAGGTCACGGGGTAGCCTTTGGCTCTTTCAAGCTCGGGATAAGCCTTGAGAAGTCTGTCGGTAACCCTCTCGTTTTCCTCCTTATTCAAGGTGCAGGTGGAATAGAGAAGGCGTCCGCCGTTCTTTAAAAGTCTTACGGAATTTTCTAAAATTGCGTACTGTATTTCGGGAAGTCTTTCGATATCCTCACGCTTCTTGGAGCGTATATCGGGCTTTTTGGAAATTACTCCGAGTCCCGAGCAGGGCACGTCGCAGATGACGTAATCAGCCCTTCCCTCAAGCTTGCCGAAGCTCTCACGGGCATCGTGAGGCTCAACCTCAATAATGGATATTCCCAGCCTTTCAGCGCCCTTTTCTATAAGTCCGAGCTTGCTCTTGTGAAGGTCAAAGGAATATATTTTTCCTTTATTTTCAAGCGACAGCGCCGCCGCAAAGCTTTTACCTCCGGGGCAGGCGCAGGTGTCCACAACGACCGACTCGGGAGTAGGCGCAAGGCTCTTGACTGCAAGAGCGGAGGCAGTGCCCTGAACGAAGAACAGTCCCTCGTCAAAGCCGTAAAGCCTCTCGGGGTCAACGCCCGTGTCAAGCACTATCATATCCCCATTAACCTCACATTGAATATTTTTATCCTTAAAGGCTCTGTAAAGCTCCTCGGGAGTGGTTTTGAGAGTATTTACACGGAGAGTAAGCGGAGGCTTTTTTGAAAAGCCCTCAAGAATTGCAAGTGCTCTTTCCTCACCGTAATCCTTCATCCACAAATCAACTATCCATTCGGGCATAGAATAGCGTATATTAAGAGGCGCGGCGGCAATTTTCTCGGTATTTTTACCCTTATCGCGCGCAAGAGAGCGTAAAACCGCGTTGACAAGACCCGTTGCCGAGCGCTTTTTAGTGCTCTTGATAAGCTCGACGGTCTCGTCGCACACTGCGTGGTCAGGAAGCTTATCAAAGAAATAAAGCTGTACCACACCCAGCCTTAAGGCGACTCTCACCTCTCGGTCAAGCCTTTCGATAGGCATTTTGAGATAATCCTTCAGCAGATAATCAAGAAGCATTTCCCTTTCAAGCACCGAGTAAACGAGCGCAGTGTAAAGTCCCTTATCCGCTTGAGTAAGAGGATTTTTGTCAAGCACTGCGTTTATCTCAAGGTTTGAATACCTTGAACCGCTCTCGCATCTCAGAAGGCTTTGAAAGGCAAGATATCTTGGATTATTCATCAGCGTCTCCTTGAATTGTTGACTATTGCAACAAGTCGAAGAAGGTTGACGAGAGCGACCGCAAGTGCGGCAACGTAGGTCATAGCGGCGGCGGAAAGCACCTTACGGCTTGCCTTTACCTCATCATCGGGAAGCCCCGCACCGCTCTCAAGATACCGAAGCGCACGACGGGAGGCGTTAAACTCAACGGGAAGGGTTACAAGCTGAAACACTGCCGAAAGTGAAAAGAGCAGAAGTCCAAGCTCACAAAGTCCCGTCACCGAAATGAAAAGTCCGAGAAGAATCAAGGGCATTGCAAGATTTGAGCCTATATTACAAATTGGAATGATTGCCTGCCTTATCTTGATTGGGAAGTAGCCGACGTCATGCTGAATGGCGTGTCCCGCCTCGTGTGCGGCAACGCCGATTGCGGCAACGGAATTGGAATTATAAACGCTGTCCGACAGTCTTATGACCTTAGCCTTGGGGTCGTAATGGTCGGTAAGGTTACCCGAAACACTCTCGACGCTCACGTCGTAAATACCCGCAGAGCGCAAAAGAGCCTCAGCACAGCTTCGTCCCGTCATTCCTCGGGAATTGAGCTTGGTCGAATACTTTTTAAAGGTGGAATTAACTCTTGCAGAGGCAATGGACGCCCATATTGCCGCAATTATGGCAAGTATCCACATACCTCCGTCATTTCCGTATAAAAACATATTTTATCTCCTTATTCGAGTATATCTCCGACGGACACGCCTCTGCCGTTGGCAAAGTCCGCACCCGAAAGGCGCTTGCCTCCCTGAGCCTGAAGCTCAAGAAGATAAAGACTTCCCTCTCCGCAGGCTACCTGAATTTTCTTTTTGGCAAGCACGACCTCACCCGGAGTCGCACCCTCGCAATACTCACCGAGCTGTACTCGGTAAATCTTTAACAGCTTATCGCTCGACTTTATTTTCGTATACGCGCCCGGCTCATCCGAGAGACCGTGAATCCTACGGGCAATCTCACGGGAGGATGCGGTCCAGTCAATCTTCATATCGGCATCGGTTATTTTCTCAGCGTAATTTGACAGTGCATCGTTCTGCTTTTCACCCTTGAGAGTGCCGTTTTCAGCCATTTCAAGAGTCTTAAGCATAAGCTCCGAGCCGACGTGAGCGAGCCTTTCAAAAAGGTCGGTGGCGGTGGTATTATCGTCAATCTCCACCTCACCCTTGAGGTACATATCGCCCGTGTCAAGCCCCTTTTCCATCTTCATAATAGTAACGCCCGTCACCGTCTTACCGTCCATTATCGCACGGTTTACGGGAGCAGCTCCTCTGTATTCGGGAAGGAGTGAGCCGTGGACGTTGAGGCAAGAATACTTCGGGTAATTCAAAACGTATTCGGGAAGAAGCTTTCCGTATGCGGCAACGACGATGACGTCGGGCGCTTCAGCTTCAAGAATCGACCTGAAATTCTCCTCACGCAAATTTTCGGGCTTATAGGTTACAAGTCCAAGCTCCTCAGCCTTTTTCGCCGTTTCGCAGGGAACGAGCTTATAGCTTCTGCCCTTGGGAGTATCGGGCTTGGTTACGACGCAAAATTCCGACTCGGGAAGCGCCTTGACCATATTTTCAAGCACGACCGCCGCAAAGTGCGGTGTGCCCATATACATTATTTTCATTCAAACTCATCCTCGCTTGCATATCTTATAATATTGTCCTCGAGCACGACCGCATCCATATGCTCAATTTCGTGGCAAAATGCCTGAGCCTTGAGTCCCGTTATATCACGGTATATGACCTCGTTACCGTGGCGGTCGTAAGCCTTGACGGTTATCCTCTCGGGACGGTTCTTAACCACCCATATATTCGGATAGGAAAGACAGCCCTCGTAAACCTCGCGCTTGCCCGAGGCTTCGATGATTTCGGGGTTGATGACCTCGATAGGTCCCGTGCCGTCGTCAACGATTGCAACACGGCGCAAGATTCCCACCTGCACGCCTGCAAGACCTGCGCCCTGAGCCTCCTCAAGCGTTTCCTTCATATCCTCAAGAAGTGTGTGAAGCTTCTCGTCAAAGCGTTCAACGGGTCTGGATTTTTTACGGAGTATATCCTCGGGGTGTTTAACAATTTTAAGCTTAGCCATAATAATCCTTTCATACGCCCGATGGATTCGGGTCAAAAATACAATGTATATTATCCTTGGCGGTAAATTCGTGCAGTACCTTGTGGAACAGCGCACGCGCTCTCGCCGTGTTTTTATATTTTACGATAAGCTTCCGTCGGTAACGGTTTTTAAGCTTATACGGAAAAGCCTCAAACGGTCCGTAGGCTATTATCTTAACGTCGGCAAATTCTCCCTTAAGATAGCCCGACAGAAGTCCGTTAAGCTTTTCGGAGGCTTTTTCAAGCTCACGCTCGTTCTCGCCCGTGAGGAAGAACATTCCGACACTGCAAAACGGCGGAAAGAGGAGCGCCTGCCTCAGCGCTATCTCGCCCTTATAAAAGCCCTCGTAGTCCTGAGTCGTGCAGAGGTTGATTATTTCACCGCCTGCGTCCATCGTCTGTATGACGGCGGTGCCGTTCTTGTCACCTCTGCCCGCTCTTCCGACGACCTGAGTCAGAAGCGCGAAGGTATGCTCGCAGGCACGGTAATCCGACACGAACATCGAGAGGTCTGCCATTATAACGCCGACGAGGGTTACGTCGGGAAAATTATGCCCCTTCGTGACCATCTGCGTGCCAATCAGAATATCGGCGGAATGGCTTGAAAACTCGTTTATTATCTCGTCGTGCGAGAATTTTTTGCCCGTTGTATCGGCATCCATTCTCAAAACCCTTGCGGTAGGAAATTTACGCTTTATCTCCTCCTCCAGCTTTTCGGTGCCGTAGCCTCGGTACTGCATATGCTCCGAGTGACATTCGGGGCAGGTCATGGGAGGCGACTGTCGGTATCCGCACCAATGACACGCAAGCTTATACTCGCCGTTTGCAAGGTGGAGAGTCATAGGCACACTGCAATTCGGGCAGGAAACGCCCGACTTACAGTCACGGCAGACGAGAAGCTTGCGGAGTCCCCGTCGGTTCAAAAAGAGTATTGCCTGCTCGCCTCTTGAAAGCGTCTCGGCAAGCTTTTTCTCAAGCACGTCACCAATCATCGTATCGGGCGGAAGTCCCTCGGATACGGTATCGTAAAGGGTTATATCGGGAAGGGTCGCACCGCCGTAGCGCTCGGTAAGCTCAACGAGTGTGTACTTGCCGTTTTTAGCGCGCCAGAAGGAGTCAACGTCGGGAGTAGCCGAGGCAAGAAGCATAAGCGCACCGCTCTTGGCACAGCGGAAGCGTGCCACGTCACGCGCGTGATATCTCGGAGAAATATCCGATTTATAGCTGTCGTCCTGCTCCTCGTCAATAACTATCAAGCCGAGGTTTTTTACGGGTGCGAAAACCGCCGAGCGCGTGCCGAGAACGACCGTCTTTTCACCGCTCTCAAGAGCTTCCCAGGCATCCTGCCTTTGTCCCTCGCTCATTGCCGAATGAATTACCGCAACCCTCTCACCGTAGCGTGAGAAAAGCTTTGATGCGTTTTGCAGGGTAAGAGCAATTTCGGGCACGAGAAGAATTACGCCCTGACCGTTTTCGATTGCCTTATCAATAAGCTTTAATATGACAGAGGTTTTACCGCTACCCGTTATTCCGTAAAGTAGTGCGGCAGACGGCTCACAAGCTTCAAGCAGAGGCAAAAGCGTGTTATACGCCCTCGTTTGCTCATCCGACAGTATTATATCCTCACGGCTACGCTTAAAGCCCGAAAGGTCGTAGGGCTCACGCATTACCCGTCGGCTCGACAGAGTAACGACGCCCTTTCTTTCAAGATATTTTAAAGCGTCCTGCTTCACCGAGTATATCTCGGAGAGCACTCTTGCAGGCACCGAATCCTCAACGCCCTCAAGATAAGAGACGACTCGCTCGTACTCCTCCTTCTTGCGACAGCCCTTTAAAAGCGTCGGCAGGTCGGCTCTTGAAAAGCTTTTTGAAAGTGACACGACCGTCTCAAGCTTTTCATTAACGGTGCACACGGCTCTTGTCCGCTTGACGATTATTCCGTGTCGCAAAAGTGAGGAAAGTCTATCCTTTTCAACACCTTCAAGAAAATCCGAGTCCTTGTCGCATAGCAAAAGATAAACGGGGTCGTCACTTGAAAGAGTCTCAAAGCTCTCTCCCTTTTCATAGTATACCTCGGTTTTGAAATTCAAGCCCGAAGGAAGCATTATTCTTGCGCAGTCTCCGAAGGAGCAATAAAATCTGTCCGCCATAAAGTGCGCAAGCTCGGTGTGATGCCTTGAAAGTCGGTAAGGGTCGGGCAAAAAGAAGGATATGCTTTTAAGTCCCTCCTCCTCTCCCTCCTCAACGGCGGTAACGACACCGTACTGCCAGCGGTCAGCCTTGCCGAAGGGAATTGCGCCTATCATACCAATCTCGCAAGGCGTGTCGGAGAGATAGGTCCACGGGCGGTCATAGGTGTAAAGCGCGTTGAGAAGTCTCATTTCCACCTTCCACATATTACCACCCCTTTCTTTAATCTATAACTGATACCTCTACCTTAGTTCGTCTTATTCTTGCGCGGTCAACGTCCTTGCCTGCAAGCTCGAAGGTATAAAGGCGCTCGCCGTCAAGGTTGAATATATCGAGGAACACCTCTGTTCCTCCCTTTATTTCGGTGTCGGTGGTTATAATGCTGTTACCCTCCTCGTCGAAGGTCTCAAGCTCCACCTCAACCTCTTCACCGTGGTCGGAAAGAATACCGTCGGCACAAAGTCTCGTCCAGGTATACTTGCTTCTGTCCTCAACGAAGGTCACGGGCACCGTCTCAAAATCCTCAACACCCGTCACACGAAGCTTGAAGGTGAAGGGATACTCTCCCCCCTCGTCGTAAATATCACTGCGGTGACGGACGGTGAGCTGAAGCTTGCTCAAATCTTCAAGATAATGTATATTCGTTACGGTAACGCTTCCGTCCTCCGCAGTCCAGGAAACAGGCTGATAGTGATAAAGTGAAAAATCCTCGTCGAGATTCTTAAATACGGCTGACTCCTCGGCGGTAAGATATACCGTCTCGGCAAGCTTCGGGTCGCGCGTTTCAAAAAGTCGCGCAAAGAAGATGAGGTATACAAGTGCCGCTATTATTAAAACCAAATATTTCATCAGCCTTTTGAAGCTGAATTTACGCTTTTCGGTATCCATAGCCGTCTCCTTTCAAAAAAGTGGCAGGAAGCCACCGACAATTCTCGCCCATCTTAATATTCAAACAAAATAAGCGAGCTTGTATTAAATGCAATTGCTTAGTATATAAAATAATCCTTGATAGATTATTTTACCATATTTATATGAATATTTCAACTTTTTATAAAAAATTTAATTATTTTTCGCAAATACGAAAAAACAGAGCGGAATGGGAGTCTATACCCTTATTTCGCTCTGTTTTTAATACTTATTTAAATTCGTACTCGGTGGGAGATACGTACCAGCCGTCGTCCTCAATATAAATGAGAGTGAATACAACGGTTGAATTAAAGAGAATCTCCGCATCCTCGGGCACCTTGCCGAAATTATGCTCGGTGATACCGTTCTCGTCTATTTCGGGATCCTCGGCGTTAAAGAGAGTGTACTGATAGTGACCTCTCATAGCCTTGGTAACGGTAGCTGTATCAATTCCGTAATCGTCAAGCTCGGACTTGAGAGCCTCAAAATCAGCGCCCTCAATCTTTTCGTCAAGCACACTTGTATAGCCAACCTTAAAATCCTCGCCGTAAAGCGCTATTCTCGTTTTTGCAAGCTCCTCGCACTGCTTTTCAATCATATCGCAATACTCATAGTAGTCCATATTGTTTTTCTTTGCGAAATACTCGATTGATGCATCCGGATACGCAAAAACGTAGCTTCCGAAGTCAGAGCTGTCAAAGAAGGAAATATAGCAAAGCTCTGCCTCCTCACGAGGATTGAGGAAATACTCGGAGTAGTCGATTTCCTCGTCGACGTCGGGAGTCTCTTCGACCTCTTCCTTTTTACAAGCGGTAAAAATCACCGTCACGGCTAAAATTAACGTCAAAAAAAGTATAAGCCTTTTCATATAACTGTACCTTCCTTTGTCTTTGAAAAAAAGCCGTAGCTTAAAAAGTTACGGCTTTATGGAAAACGATTAAATTAAAGAGCTGCCTTTGCCTTCTCAACGAGTGCTGCAAAGCCTTCCTTGTCGCTGATAGCGATTTCGGAGAGCATCTTACGGTTGAGGTCGATACCAGCCTTCTTAAGACCGTTCATAAAGGTAGAATAGTTGATACCGTTAACCTTGCACTGCGCAGAGATACGGGTAATCCAAAGAGAACGGAAATCTCTCTTCTTCTGCTTACGGCCTGCGAATGCGTAGTTACCGCTCTTCATTACCTGCTGCTTAGCCATCTTAAAGTGACGAGACTTAGCACCCCAGTAACCCTTTGCAAGCTTTAATACTTTATTTCTTCTTTTGCGCGTCATCATAGCGCCTTTTACTCTTGCCATTTCAAATACCTCCTAAAAATTTACCCTTAGCTTATGCGTAAGGAAGAATAGTCTTGATGTTGCGTGCAGTAGCCTCGCTCATATAGGAAGCCTTACGAAGACCTCTCTTACGCTTGGTGTTCTTGATGCCGAGGTTATGTCTGCGGCCCATATGATTCATTTTTACCTTGCCGCTCTTGGTAAGAGTAAATCTCTTAGCGGATGCCTTATGGCTCTTGATTTTTCCCATTTTGTATATCTCCTTTTAAATATTTTACTTTTTATCTTTTTTGGGTGATAACACCAGCGTCATGAAACGACCGTCAAGCGAGGGTGCCTTATCAGAAGTACCGATATCCTCAAGCTCTGCCTTGATGTTGTCCATAAGCGCGTATCCTCTGTCGGTGTGATTCATTTCACGTCCCGAGAATACGATGGTAATCTTAACCTTGTTACCGTCGCCTAAAAATCTTTTAGCGTGGTTAAGCTTGGTGTTGAAATCGTGAGTGTCGATTCGGCAGGAGAACTTTATCTCCTTAAGCTCGACTACGGCTCTCTTCTTCTTGGATTCCTTTTCCTTCTTTACCTTTTCAAACTGGTACTTTCCGAAATCCATAATTCTGCAAACGGGAGGCTCAGCGTTGGGAGAAATCTCCACAAGGTCAAGTCCTGCGTCGTATGCTGCGTTGAGTGCGTCCTGTCGGCTCATAATACCGAGCTGACTACCGTCTGCACCGATAACTCGCATCTCAGGGGTGCGAATCGCTTCGTTGATAAGTTGTTCCTTTGCGCTAATTGTGAAACACCTCCAAAAAAATGTGCGGAGAAAAACTCTCCGCACAACAAATCAAGGCTTTAGCCTGAAATTTCGTTATTGACCGTGTCGCGCTCGGTGGCGGACAGGTGAGAACGGAGCGTTCTTCTTCTTTTTACCTGCAAAGTATACCACAACGCAACGCATTTGTCAAGTGTTTTTTTAATTTTCTTGATTTTCCTCGACGGTCTCGGTTATTTCAGGCTTGATAACGTCGGGGTTATCGTAGGGAGGCGGATCAACCGTCTCGTCGGCAATAAAGACCGCACTCTGCACGAAGGTAGTACGCTTGCCGTTCATCTGTCTTACCGAAATGCTATCGCCGTATATTGCCTCACATTCGGCAACAAACAGAGTGTTGTTGTCAATAAACTGAGTTTCAAGCTTATATCCGTTTATATCGACCACCGAGAAGGGCGTATATCCCGTACCCGATATCCACACTCCGTCCTCGCGGTTTTCAACCGATTCAACCGTGGGAGGCTCAAGTCCGAGAATGATATCCGTCGGCTCATAGGCAAGCTCGTAGCCGTAGCAGTTTTTATAGCCGTAGAGCATATCGTACTGAAGCATTTCAAGATATTTGAGGTAATCGGGATGCTCCGAGCAATTCTGATGAAGCTTTGTGATAAGTCCGTTGTTGATGTTAAGTCGCTTGAGCACGCTTGCCGCAAGCTCGTAGGAATAGAGGTCAACGGCGTCACTCTCATTGGGGAGAGTATAATTTGACCAGATTATATACTCGGTCTGGTATATGCTACCGTTGACAAGCTCCTCGGGTGCAAGCTCAAGGTAGGGCAGATGGTCACCGTACATTACGACGACCGTCTTTTCATCTCTTCTCTCAAGAGTCTCAATAAGCTCCTTGACGAAGGCGTCGGTCTCCTGAAGCTGAGAAATATAGTATTCAAGGGAATTTTCGTTGACGAGAGTCTGGTCGGAAAGCATCACCGCATCAATGGTGGGAGTCCAGTTTTCAGGAGGCTCGGTAGGATAAACGCCGTGAGGCTGAACGCTGATAGCGTAGATATAATCCTGACCCGAGGTATAGTCGAGGGCATCGGTTATTGCCTTCGTGAGCACCCTGTCACAAGCCCAGCCGATAGGATTGTACTCCACGTCCTGCATAAGCTCAAGGCAGGTAAAGGTATCGTAGCCGAGGCTTTCAAAAACGTGAGCGCGGTCGTAAAAGAGTCCCTTGTGATTGTGTACCGCGTGTGCGGTATAGCCAAGCTGACGGAGGTTGAACGCCATACTCTCGCAGGCTGTATTCTGAAGCACCGTCTTATAAGGGTATTCACCCGGACCGAAAAAGTCGAGGTTCATTCCCGTCATTATTTCAAACTCGACGTTTGCCGTACCCGCGCCGACGTAGGGCACGGTAAGAAAGGCGTGAGGATATTTCTCCTTGAGAGAGTTATAGAAGGGAGTCGGATCCTCTGAAAACTCTACGTTGTTTATCTTATTAACGTCGAAAAAGCTTTCAAGCTGTAAAAAGATTATGTTGGGAGTATCCTCGGGTACAAGGTCCTCCTCGGCACGAATATGGTCAAGAATGGTGTCCACCTTTTCGGCAGAGTAATCATCGGGACGGGAGATACCCGTATCAAAAAGGCTACACGAAAAGCAGTATATAAAGCCGTAATCACGGTAGGCATCGGGAAGGTTTGTAAAACGCTTAGAAAGGACTCCGCTTGACAGGAAGACGTTGGCGAGAAGGGCAATAACCACCGTCATAACGGGCAGTGCAAAAACGCCCTGAAGCCACTCACGGCAGTTGAGTCGGCAATTTTTGTAAATCATCACGAGACCTGCAATAATGAGCACTATTGCAAGCACCATCAAAGCTATAACGTAGCCCTCAAGATAAAGACCGAAAATTCCGAATACCGAGCTGAGCTTCATAAAGTCGGTTGCGGACAAGGGAGTCGAGCGGTAAAAGAGCACCGCACAGTTTACAACGCCTAAAATAAGCAGTGGCAGAGTTGACATAACGAGCGCAAAAAAGCGTCTTTTAAAGAAGAGGCACAAAAGAGAAAATGCAAAAACGATAAGAGTGTTGTATATGAATACTCCGGGGGAGTTAAATATATGTGTTATTCCCTTCCACACTGAGTGACGGGAAAGCATCTCTATCGCAAGGTTTACGAATACAGCCCAAACGAAGCTGAACACGATAGGTAGCTTGCAGAAAAAAGCGTCTGCTCTTCCGATTACACGACGCATAGCGTTGACTATTTTCATATTCCTCTCCAATAAATTCAAAATACCGAATTTAATTCGGCTATTTGATTATACAACCGAGAGAGGATTTTGTCAATAAAGTTAAAAAATATTTAAAGGTTAAGAGGTGCTGAAGGAAATGATGTTTGCTTCGCAAATGATGAATGATGTTTGACCTGCAGTCAAATGATGTGTTTCCCGTTTGGGAAACATTAAGGAAGAAAACTAAAGCCTTCGGCGGTGAAATTCGCTCATACGAGCGAGTGAAATGCACTTGCGTGCGTGAAATGTGCAAAAGCACGTGAAATGTTTCCCGTTTGGGAAACGTTAAGGAAGAAAACCGCAAGCGGTTTTCAAAAATTAATCAGATAATAATCAGATAATAATCAAATAAAATGGAGAAAGCGAAGCTTTCAAACATAATTAAATAGGCTGCAATATTCGACGGCATATATTATCAGTTGACTTTTTGCTCTGTTGGGTGTATAATATCTAAATGGTGTAAAGAGCTTTTGATCCCGAAAAAAGCGCGCCAAATTTAACGGTGAAAAAATCAATGATGCTTCACCTGTAAAAAAGAGGGAATAATTATGGCTAAAGAGAAGAAACAGCACAGACTTGACAGACCTGACGGTTATTATATAAAGGATACGGATACGATGCACAAGTTCTTTCCGTATCTGCTTCCAAACCGCACCGACAACGAGGCGGTAATGAGCGAGACGGTAGACCTTACCGCAATCAAGGCTTATCTTGAAAAGAAAAATGCAGATTCTCCCGAGTTCAAATATACCTTTTTCCACGTAATCTGCGCGGCAATTGCCAAAACTATCGCGCTCCGTCCGAGAATGAACCGCTTTTACGCAGGTCAGCGCTTTTACGAGCGCAAGGACATCATCATTTCCTTCACGGCAAAGAGACGACTCGTTGACAACAGTGACGAGGCACTTGCTATGCTCAAGATTGACCGTGACGGTGACGTGCCTCCCATTGAGCAGGTATACGAAAAGGTTAAGAAATTCGTTTACAGCGTAAGACGTGACGGCAATATGGATAATACCACAGACATTATGGCTACCATATTGAAGCTTCCCAGACCCATCGTCAAGCTTTTGATGAGAGTGTTGAGATTCCTTGAGTATCACGGAAAGTATCCTCTGTCTCTTATGAAGGAGGACCCCTATTATTCAAGCGTGTACGTTTCAAATCTCGGTAGCATCAAAATGCACGCGAGCTATCATCACCTCACAAATTGGGGCACAAACTCGCTTTTCGTGGTGATTGACGAAAAGAAGCCCATGATATTCTTTGACGAGGACGGAAGACCCGACGTTCGTGAGGGCTTGAACCTCGGTATCACCATTGACGAGAGAATTGCCGACGGTATGTATTTTGCCAACAGCATCAAAATTCTCAGAAAAATACTTGAAAACCCCGAGCTTTTAGAGCTCCCCATTATGACGGAGGTTGAATTATAATGGAAACGCAGACAAGAGCGCCGTGGCTTGAGCATTACGGTGACATCCCCAAGACTCTTGAATATTACGACGGCTCTATGTGGGGGCTTGTTGAAAGCATTGCAAAAAAATATCCTAAATATATAGCGTTCGATTTTATGGGCGCTCAGACTACCTACGCGGAATTTGCGAAAAAGGTCGAGCTTTGCGCCCGTTCACTTCGTGCGATAGGCGTTCGTGAGGGTGATAAGATAACCATCTGTATGCCCAACTGTCCGCAGGCCATCATAATGTTTTACGCCACCAACCTCGTTGGCGGTATTGCGAATATGATACATCCTCTTTCCAGCCAGAACGAGATTGAGTTTTATCTCAAGGAATCGGAAAGCACCTACGCTATCACCCTTGACCAGTTCTACGGAAAGTTTGAGGCTATACGTCAGAACGTAAACCTTTACAACATCATTATTGCCTCCATCAAGGATGCCCTTTCTCAGCCTCTTAAGGCAGGCTATATGGTGACCGAGGGAAGAAAGATTGCAAAGATTCCCAAGGATGCGCCTATCATCCGCTGGAACGTGTTTATGAACGAGGGCAAGCGTTATCACTGGAAATACAGAGTTGACAAGAAGGCTGAGGACCCTGCGGTAATTCTTTACAGCGGCGGTACTACGGGTACCACTAAGGGTATTCTTCTGTCAAACCGCAACTTCAACGCTCTTGCCGCTCAGATAGTTGCCACCAATCCGATGTTCCGCGCAGGTGACAAGATGCTTGCCGCAATGCCCATTTTCCACGGCTTCGGACTCGGTGTCAGCATTCACTCAATGCTTGCAAACGGCGGTCGATGTGTGCTTGTTCCGAGATTTACTCCCACAAGCTACGCAAAGCTTATCAGAAAATATCAGTGTAACTTCGTTGCAGGCGTGCCTACTCTCTTTGAGGCGCTTCTCCGTCAGTCAGTGCTTGAAAATGAGAATCTCTCCTATCTTAAGGGCGTATTCAGCGGAGGTGACTCTCTGTCGGTCGAGCTTAAGAAGAAGTTTGATAAATTCCTTTACGACCACAAGGCTATTATACAGATTCGTGAGGGCTACGGTATGACCGAGTGCGTTACCGCCTCCTGCCTCACTCCTACCCATATGTATAAGGAGGGAAGTATAGGTCAGCCCTTCCCCGACACCTACTTCAAGATAGTTGAGCCGGGTACCGACCGTGAGGTTGAGTACGGCGTTGAGGGTGAGATTTGTATCGCAGGTCCTACGGTAATGATGGAATACATAAACCATCCTGATGAGACCGCAAACACCCTCCGTCTCCATTCGGACGGCAAGAAGTGGGTACATTCGGGTGACCTCGGCGTTATGGACCCCGAGGGCTTCGTCTACTTCAAGCAGAGAATGAAGCGTATGATAATCACCAGCGGCTACAACGTTTATCCGTCTCAGCTTGAAAACATCATCGACGCTCACGAGCTTGTTCAGATGAGCTGTGTTATCGGTGTTCCCGACCCCTATAAAATGCAGAAGGTAAAGGCGTTCATTATGCTCAAGCCCGGTATCCCCACAAGCGCGGAGAACCGCGAGTCCATAATGGCGTACTGCCGTCGCAATATTGCAAAGTACGCTCTTCCCTACGATATTGAATTCCGAGACACCTTACCCAAGACACTTGTGGGAAAGGTTGCTTACAGAGTCCTTGAGGAAGAGGAGCTTGCAAAGCTTGAAAAAGAGACAGTAACAAAATAATGAATGATAAAATGAAGCGATATAACCGAGAGATATTTTCACGTCTCTCGGTTTATATGAATTTACAATCGGATTTTATAACCGCGGATATAGTGGAGGAGCTCGTGCGAGAGTGTGGGCTTGAGCCTCTTGAGGCGTACAATTTTATTCTTGCAGGCGCTCTCTATTTTCAGCCCGACAACAACGATGAGGACCGCGAGATATTCAACCTTTACTTTCCGCACATGGTACACTACCTGGATGAGTCAATCTACCGTACCGACCCATATTATAAGAATATACGTCTCCCCGACGTCAAGAAGAATAACTGGGAAATGAAAAACTGCGTGATAAAGCCGTACGAGCTTATTCCCCTTGACGACCCTCTCTCCCTTCCCGACGGGCGTGTCATTCCTCAGCTTGCCTTCTTTGACTGCGAGTTTCCTTATCCCGCAATTTTTGAGAACGGCGTTGAATGGATGCTCGTTACTCCCAACGAGGTACATACAATGCGTGAGGATATCAAGAAGGCTCACGGCAAGGTGTTGACCTACGGACTGGGACTCGGATACTTCGTCTACCTTACAAGCCTTATGGACGAGGTAGAGTCGGTTACGGCGGTGGACATAAATCCCGACGTCATTGAGCTTTTCAACACCTATATCCTCCCTCAGTTTGAGCATCCTGAAAAGGTGAGAGTCGTGTGCGCCGATGCCTTTGAGTACGCTGAAAGCGTTGCTCCGAGTGAGAATTACGATTATATTTATGCGGATACCTGGCACGACGTCTCGGACGGCGTGGATATGTACGAGCGCTTTAAGGCTCTTGAGTGTAAAACCCCCAACGCAGAGCATACCTACTGGATAGAAAAAACTATGAAATGCTATATCGAAGGCAAGCTTTGATATGAAAGGATAATACGAATGAACAGATTGCTTTTCGTTCTGTCTATGGTCATTTTCGCAACTATCGGCATTTTCGTATCTCCCTTGTCGGTGCCCTCCTCGGTCGTGGCGCTTTTCCGCGCGGGGCTTGGTACTCTCGTTTTGTGGCTCGTTATTTCGTTTACGGGACGTAAAATTGACAAGGCAATATTCCGTCGCAACGCTAAATATCTTATCCCATCGGGTATTGCCCTCGGCTTTAACTGGGTGCTTCTCTTTGAGGGCTATAAGCTTACGGGCGTTGCTATTGCTACCCTCTGCTATTACCTCGCACCTGCCATCGTGATAATACTCTCTCCCGTTTTTCTGAAGGAGAGGCTGACGAAGCTCAAGGTTATCTGCGTTATTATAGCCTTTCTCGGTATGATACCCGTTTCGGGTGTTCTGACTCCTGATGCGAGGGTTGACCTCAAGGGAATAGGCGTCTCGCTCCTTGCCGCGCTTCTCTATGCGATGATAGTGCTTCTCAATAAGAAGGTAAGCGGATTCTCGGGCATTGAGACCACCGTCATTCAGCTTGGTATTTCAACGGTTGTAATGGCGCTTTACGTCTTCTTTGCCGAGCCTCTCAGCTTCGTTTACGATATCGGCAAGGATTTCGGCAGACTCCTCCTTCTCGGCGTTTTGCATACGGGCATTGCTTATCTGTTGTATTTCACGGCAATCAAGCGCATCAAGGCAATTGACGCCGCACTCTTCAGCTATATTGACCCTGCGGGCGCACTCATTCTGTCCTATACCGTGCTTGACGAGAAATTCACTTATATGGGGCTTGTCGGTATTATTATGATTATCGGCGCATCTCTGCTTGCCGAGGTGCCGAATTTTAAACGCAAAAAATAATTAACGGCGGTTACTCTTCACGGGTGACCGCCAAATCGTTTTTTGTATATTGAGAAATTGCATTTAATACGACCTCGCCGTTTTACTTTGCTTGAGTGTATGCAAGGATTAAGATAGGCGAGAATTGCCAGCTACTTTTTAATACATTATTAAGGGTTTAGCTCTTTTCAAAACGCCGTAAAAGTGATAGAATAGTTTCAAGGAGGTGCTTTGAATGTACAGCGTGCTTGTTTGTGACGATGAGGCGGACATAGTATCCGCGCTTGAAATATACTTATCCTCTGCGGGCTACCGTGTGCTTACCGCTCACCGAGGTCAAGAGGTGCTTGATACTCTTCAGAAGGAGGAGATACATCTGATACTCCTTGACGTTATGATGCCCGTAATGGACGGCATCGAGGTTGTGAGACGGGTAAGAGAAAATTCAAACATACCCATAATCCTGCTCACTGCAAAGAGTGAGGAGCGTGACAAGGTCGAGGGACTTAACGTGGGCGCGGACGATTATATAACCAAGCCCTTTGGCGCTGACGAGCTTCTTGCAAGAGTGAGAAGCGTTTTGAGAAGATACACAATGCTTGGCGCAATTCCGCAGGAAAACGAAAACGTTTACAGGGTCGGCGGTATACTTCTTGACGACAAGCGCCGCCGTGTCGAGCTTGACGGCGAGGAGGTCGTGCTTACCAACGCCGAGTATGAGATCCTGCGTCTTTTGATGAAAAATCCGGGTAAGGTATTTTCAACCAAGGAAATCTGGCGCGCGGTATGGCAGAGTGAGCCCGTCGGTGAAAAGAATACCATTGCGGTGCATATACATCATCTGAGAGAAAAGCTTGAAATAACCCCGTCAGAGCCGAGATACCTCAAGGTAGTATGGGCTCAGGGGTATAAAATCGAGGAGGGTAAATGAATAAATCCTCAAGAGTGCTTTGGAAGACCGTTGCAATATTTTTGTCCTTTATCGCCTTTTGCCTTTTAGAGCTGTCAATCGTTGCGGTGTACGTCGGCTACGAGCTTGACTTTTATACTCAGCCGAGACAGAAGATAATCAAGGAGTGCCTCTCGGGTCACCTTGATATGATGTGCGAGGACCTTTACGATTATCTTAAAAGGGGAGAGGCATTTGAGGCTGAGGAGTATTTCAAGGGACAGAATTTCCGCTTCGACGTTTATAACGAATACGGAGACCTTATATTTTCAACCCGTGACGGCGACGAGGGATATATCGTATCAAAGACGTTTACGGTGGTGCTTGACGTCGGGAGTATTGAGGGCGTTGAGTATAAGATAGAGAATTACGGAGCAAAGCCCGTTACCTCGGAGTCCGAGTACGCTATGTATTCCTTTTCAGCGGTGGGATATATTCCCGAGACCCTTTACGATGCCGACGAGGTTTTGTCGGTCTACCGAATAGTAAACGTCGGCTACGATCTGCGCTTCGGCGTTATCGCAATCGGAGTCGTTTCCTTTTTACTCGTTGCGGCATCCCTCATCTTTTTGATGTCGGTTGCAGGTCATAGACCCGGTGTCGAGAAAATAGTTCTCGCGCCTCTTGACGTTATTCCGTTCGACCTGTATTCGATACTGTTTTACACCGTTTTGCTGATTGAGTGGGGTGCGTTGACGAGCTTTTTACCGCAGGAGGCATTGCTCGTGCTGTTGCCCTTCAACTATCTTTTAGTAATCGTTTACCTTTGCTCGCTTGCGGTAAGGCTGAAGCACGGAGGACTTTTGAAGAATACCTTCGTGTTTATGACCTTGAGATTTTTGGCAAAAACCGCCGTTAAGGCGTTTCGGCTTGCCGTCCGCTTTTTCGTTGCACTGTCGGTGCATTGGAGATGTACGCTTATATTCGTGGGAATTTTCGTCACGGTATTTGCCTTTTACGGCGTTTTTTATGAGGAGGGCGCGCTGGCAATTTCCGTAGTGCTTTTCTTCGGATTGCTCTGTCTTGCACTCAAGGTGCTCTCCGACTATAACGAAATCAAAAAGGGCGTGGACAGAATTTCCTCGGGAGAGCTTTATCATAAGATACCTACCGAGAAAATGCTTTCCTCCTCCAAGAGAATCGCCGAGCGTATAAACGGTATTCAGGAGAATCTGCAAAGCGTCGTTGAGTCGGGAATCAAGAGCGAGCGCTTTAAGACAGAGCTTATAACCAACGTCTCGCACGACCTTAAAACTCCTCTCACCTCAATCATCAATTACGTTGACCTTATCGCAAAGGAGAGGCTTGAGAGTGAAAAGCTACGCGAGTACGTTTCGGTGCTTGAGCGTCAGGCTAAGAGACTAAAGAAGCTGACTGAGGACCTCGTTGAAGCCTCCAAGGCATCCACGGGCAACGTCGATATCGAGTATACCGTCTGCGAGCTCGGAGAGCTTCTGACACAGACCTTCGGTGAATATACCGAGAGGCTGGAGAAGGAGGGCTTGACTCTCTGCCCTCAGCTTTGTGACGAGCAGGTAGAAATATTTGCCGACGGCAAGCACCTTTGGAGGATACTTGACAACGTGATGTCAAACACTGTGAAATACGCTCTTCCGTCAACTCGCGTGTGGGTATCCTTAACAGTCGAGGACGGCTGCGCGGTAATTATTTTCAAGAACATTTCCCGTGAGGTCATAAGCCTTTCGGGTGCCGAGCTTACCGAGCGCTTCGTGCGTGCGGATACCTCACGAAACAGCGAGGGAAGCGGTCTCGGTCTTTCCATTGCCAAAAGCCTTACCGAGCTTCAGGGCGGTGAATTTTCCGTCACGGTGGACGGTGATTTGTTTAAGGTAAGGATTGAATTTCCTTTGTGTGAGACATAAAAAACAACCTCTGCAAAAGCATTTAACTTTTGCAGAGGTTTTTATAACATAGGAAATTGCATTTAATGCAACCTCGCCGTTTTACTTTGTTTGAGTGTATTCACAGAGATTAAGATAGGCGAGAATTGCCTGCGGCTGCCAGCCGCTTTTTGCAGAGAATTATTGGCTGCTTCTGTAAGCCGTTGAGCGCCTCCTCGACCGTCTCCTCGATAAGCTCAAAGTGGGATATGACAGAGCGGTGCTTGGAGGTCGGGTCATCCTGAGAAAAGGGCACGAAATAGACGTTTTTCGTGTTCATCAAAAGACCGATATTCTTGAGATTTGCCGAGAGTGCGTCGTTTGACGAGGGGGCAATTATCAAGGGCCTTTCATTTCTCAGGTGAGCCTTAGCCGCCATAGTAACGCTTGAGTCGGTGATACCGTTTGCAAGCTTTGCGAGTGTGTTGCCTGTGCAAGGGGCAACGACGAGCGCGTCAAGAAGCTTACGAGGTCCGATAGGCTCAGCCTCCTTAATGCTTCTTATCGGCGTATTCGGGGTTATCAGCGCGAGTCTGTCGAGTATCTCCTGCCTCGTCATAAAACGGGTATCGCAGGACATGGTATTTTCCGACAGTATGGGATATATATCGTATTTCTCGGGACAAAGCTCCGAGAGGATATCAAGCACCCTTTCAAGCGTACAGAAGGAGCCAGTCAGCGCAAAGCCGAGGCGTATTTTATCCATAGGCTTCTCCTTATTCAAGATATTTCATAACGGTGCGCTCTATCACCGCCGCCGCAGACATAGGTGAAAAGCGACCGGGTAATGAGGTTGCGTGCTCTCCGTTCAGTCCGAGAAGCTTGACTCCCGCCCAATCGACGTTGTTTGAGCCTGACGCGAGGTCGAGTATCAGCGTGCGTGAATCGAGACGGGAAAGCGTATCACGGGGAATAACGTGGTGCAGAGGTACGGTGTTCACGATGCATTTAAAGGAGTCTATATCCTGCCTTTGCCACAAATGTGCGCAGGGGATACCTCTCGTTGAGAGAGCGTCAAGCTCGCTCTTGCTTGAGGTAAACACCTTAATGGATGCGCCGTGAGACAGCAGCATCGTCGCAAGCCTTGAGCCTATCCTTCCGTAGCCGAATATAGCGCAACGCATACCGTAAAGAGAGGTCTCGGTGGAGGAGATGAGTATTCCGAGTGCCGCCTCTGCGGTAAGTCTTGCGTTTTCCTGACAGAAATTCTCGTCGGACAGGAGATTTATATGCCTTACGCCCTTCTTCACGGCAAGTCTTGAGGATTCCTCGTCCAAGCCTCCTCCAAAGCATACCGCCTTTTCGGGAAGTATTGCAATAAACGAGGAGAGGGCTTGCGGTGATATAGAAAAGGGGAGGAGAAAGACGGGATTTTCAAAGCCGTCAAGATTCCTCTCGGTCACGGGGATAAGGGTCGTGCGATGCTTCTTTTCAAGTCTTTCCTTCAGCCTTACCATTCTTTTGTCAAGAAGGGTGACCTCGGGAGTAATAATGATAAAATGATGTTCCATAGAATTAGTCCTCCAATAGAATAATATGCAAGCCGATGCGGTTTGGATATGCTGATTGCAAAACAAAAATAAGCTCAGGGATTTACCTGAGCTTATTTGCGCCGTTGACGGCTTTAAATATTATTATTTGCTTGTTTTCGTTTTTTCAGCAAGCTCGGAGGCGCTTGTAACAAGACCTGCGAGTGACTGAATTTCCGAGGGGATGATAATCTTGGTGGACTGACCCTGAGAGAGCTTTTCGAGTGCCTCAAGGCTCTTCATTGCGATGACTGCGTCACCCGGTGCTGCCTCGTTTATCATACGGATACCGTTAGCGGTAGCCTCCTGCACCTTGAGAATAGCCTCAGCTTCACCCTCTGCAAGACGTATGCGAGCCTCCTTTTCAGCCTCTGCCTTAAGGATTGCGGACTGCTTTTCAGCCTCTGCATTGAGGATTGCGGACTCCTTCTGACCCTCTGCAACGAGGATTGCCGAGTGCTTTTCACCCTCAGCGATAAGGATTGCCTCACGGCGCTCACGCTCTGCCTTCATCTGCTTTTCCATTGCCTCCTGAATTTCCTTGGGAGGCATAATGTTTTTAAGCTCGACACGGTTTATCTTGATACCCCAGGGGTCTGTTGCCACGTCGAGAATTGCGCGCATCTTGGTGTTTATAACGTCACGGGAGGTGAGGGTCTCGTCAAGCTCAAGCTCACCGATGATGTTACGGAGAGTCGTTGCGGTGAGGTTTTCAATTGCCGACATGGGATTTGCAACGCCGTATGCGAAAAGCTTACAGTCGGTAATCTGATAGAATACGACGGTGTCTATCTGCATCTTTACGTTATCCTTGGTGATAACGGGCTGAGGAGGAAAGTCGGATACCTGCTCCATAAGGCTGACCTTCTTTGCAATACGGTCAATGAAGGGGAACTTGAAGTGAAGACCCGTGTTCCAGGTTGCGTGATAAGCGCCGAGTCTTTCAATTACGAACGCCGATGCCTGCGGTACGATTTTTACGTTTGCGATAATGAATATTGCGATTACTACGATAAGTGCGATGATAGGTCCCATAATATTTTTCCTTTCTTAAATAACTTATTCAGGCTTTATGCACATAAGCTTTACGCCTTGAATTTCTTTTATTTCGACTATCTCTCCAACCTTGATGATTTCGGAGGAGAGGGCGTTTCTTGCGCTCCATACCTTGCCCTCAATCTTAACCGCGCCCTTTTCGGATACGTTGTCAATATCCTCAATGACGAGCGCCCTTTTACCGATGATGGCGTCGATATTGGTCTTGGCGGCGGGACGGGAATTGAGAAGCCTTTCAAAAAACGGCTTGGTGGTTATAAGGAGTATAAGCCCCGACGAGATGAACGCCGTTACCTGAAGCCAGGGGGCTGCGTGGAATACCGCAAATAAAAATGCGATGAACGAGGCAGGGATAAACCAGATGGTAACAAGGTTGGGCGTGATTGCCTCGATGATTATGCACGCCACGAGTACCGTTAACCAGACGTAAATAAATATCACTCCTTTTTGCTTTTATGCTTTTATTTTATCATAAACAGTATGCTTTGTAAAGCGTAAATATACGTATTTTTTAAAAATATATTTAGTGTATATTTGAGTATCTTTGACATTTTATCACCTATATGTTGTGTTTTTCATACTATTACTGCAAAAGTAGTGCGTTTTTTACTGCGCAATTTGACACGCCTTTTCTAAAAAAACGTGTAAAATTTTATCAGAAAATTAAAAGGAAGGATATGCGTATGAAAAATACTGTCAGTGAAAGGGTCAAGGAAAAGAGAGAGGAGATAAAACGGGGAGGGTCTTTGATTTTTCGGCGCTTCTTCGAGCGTTATTCCGAAATGCTTTCAAGAGACCTTGAAAGAGAGACCTTTAGCCGTCGTGAGAGAATAAGGCTGTTTGCTGTAAGCGTCGGACTTACTCTTCTCGGCTTCCTTTTTTCCTTCGTCGAGCTTGGAGAGGGATGCTATCCCGTGTCGATTGCTCTCATTTGCGCATCGGGAGTCAGACGGCACCGTGACGGCTTTTCGCCTCGCCTGTGTCTTGCTCTCGCGGTCGGCGCCGTTGCGTTTTCCACTCTCTTTATGAAGTCCTCGGGGGTTTTGTATTTTGCGGTGCTCGTCACCGTATTCGTGATAAGAGGCGCGATAACGAAAGGGGGCTTCGACGAGAGATGTGCCTCCCGTGTGCTGACCTCGTTTTTCACCTCTCTTCTTATCGGGGTGATGTATTCGCTCATTTCGGATTTCTCCCTTCTGTCACTCGTGACTCTTGCCACTCTCGTGACGGTTACTCCAATCTTTACTTATCTTATAACTCCGCTTTTTGACTCTATCGGCTTGAAGCGGATGGATTCACGCTTTTC
Source organism: Clostridia bacterium (assembly GCA_017439965.1). Taxonomy (GTDB): domain Bacteria; phylum Bacillota; class Clostridia; order Oscillospirales; family SIG627; genus RGIG6353. Next base: position 31,228 of record JAFSID010000066.1, read on the forward strand.
CGTTCGTGTCGGAATCGGTTGGCTGACGGTTGCGTTTATCGGTATACTTGCTTTGCGCGATTTTACCGTGATAGGCTTGTCAATACCGACTCTTCTTTCCTTTTGCGTAACTCTCTGCGTTGCAAAAGCCTTCGGCACTGCTTGGGGAGGTGCCGTCGGTGTGGCTCTCGGTATTGCCTCCTCTCCGTCGGTGGCGGCGGTCTTGGGAGCGGTGGGAATAGTTTCGGGACTTCTCTTTCCGACAGACCTTTACGCTCTCCTTGCAAGCATTCCCGTGAGTGTTGCCGTGTCGGTATTCGTGGGCGGTACACAAGGCTTTCTCTCTACCGTCCCCGAGGTTATGTCGGGCTTTCTCATAATGTGGCCTCTGCTCTTGAAAATTCCAATGCGTTCTCAAAAAATCGTTGAGCGTCCGTCGTCTCTTGCAATGGTAGGAAGCACTGACGTCAGTGAAAGGCTTGAGAGGCTTTCAGGTGTGTTTTCGGGTCTTTCCGAGGCGTTTTACGCCGTCTGTACAAGCTCTGTGAAGCTTGATTCCGAAAAGGTCAAAAGCCTTGTTGAGTCCGCCTGCAACGGCGTTTGTGCCACCTGCTCCGCTTCCGCGATGTGCTGGGGCAAGAGGTGGAGGGATACCAAGGGCGTGCTCGACTCTATTGCCGAAACTATTGAGAAAAAGGGCGAGGTCTCATCTGACGAGCTTCCCGAGTATTTCCGTAGCCGTTGCGTTAAAAGTGATGCAATATGCGAGGCGGTCAACCGTGTATGCTCCGCTTATGCCCGCGAGGGTCTGGAGGGTGCTAACCGCACAGTTGGAGAGTACCGCACTGTCTCAAAGCTCTTAAAAAGCACTGCGGATATGTTTTCGGGATATCCCGAAAGGAGCGAGGAGCTTGCAAAAAGAGTGAGTGAGCTCCTTGATAAGCTCGGAATTAAATACTCATACGTTGAGGCGTGGGGTATGCCCAATACCGTGATTGACGCGGTAGGTGTCAGAATGGAGCAGGTACCTCTTTCAGCGGTTGAGCTTGTTGGGATTTTTGAAAACGTTTTGAAGCTTCGTCTTTCCGAGCCCGAGTTTATCCTTGAGGGTACTCCGACCATGAGGCTTAAGCGCCGTCGGGCAATCGTTCTTGAATGTGCCAAAAGCACCTGCAGTAAAAAGGGAGAGAGCGTCAGCGGTGATACCGTCACCTTCTTCGAAAACGGTAACGGCAGATTTTATTCTCTTATTTGCGACGGAATGGGTAGCGGAAGCGATGCCGCAATAACCTCACGTCTTGCTTCCGTTTTTCTTGAAAAGCTTCTCCGTTGCGTGCAGGATACGGGGGTCACCGTTGAGCTTGTAAACCGAATGCTTCTCTGCCGTGAGGACGAGTGCTTTACGACTCTCGATCTTTTGGAGATAGATTTGTATGAAAAGACCGCCTCCTTTATTAAGGCAGGTGCTTCGGCGTCATTTGTTTTCCGCGACGGAAAATGCTATCGAGTCAATTCTCAGACACCTCCTGCGGGCATCATTCACGACCTCAAGGCTGAACAGACCACCGTGCATCTGAGAGGCGGCGATACCGTGATTCTTTTATCGGACGGAATTTTGGATGCCGACGATGAGCCTGAGCTTATAAACGGCTCCTCCTCCGAGATATCTCAAGAGCTTTTGAGACGGTCTCTTTTACGCTATTCTGCCCGTGACGATATGTCCGTTGCCGTCATAAAGGTGCTTGAAAATTAAAAAAAATTGAAAATTCGCAAAAAAAATTCTTGATATTGGCATAAAGTTGTGATATAATACCTCTGTTATGGAATTCTAAAAAAAGAAGGGTTGAAAATGGCAACTAAAGAAAGAAAAGTAGGTACAGTATCCAGAGGTATCCGTTGTCCCATATTCCGTCAGGGCGATGACCTTGCTACACTCGTTACACAGAGTGTGCTTGAGGCGGCAGAGAGCGAGGGCTTTGAGCTTCGTGACAGAGACGTCGTTTCTATTACCGAGTCTATCGTTGCACGTGTTCAGGGCAACTATGCGTCAATTGACGATATTGCACAGGACGTTAAGAATAAGCTCGGCGGTGAGACCGTCGGCGTTATCTTCCCCATCCTCTCAAGAAACAGATTTGCAATATGTCTCAGAGGTATCGCAAAGGGCGTTAAGAAGGTCGTTCTTATGCTCAGCTATCCTTCCGACGAGGTAGGAAACGAGCTCGTAAGTCTCGATAAGATTGACGCCGCAGGTGTTAATCCCTATTCCGACGTGCTCTCTCTTGAAAAGTACAGAGAGCTTTTCGGTGAGAACAAGCACGAGTTTACGGGTGTTGACTACGTTGCATACTACGGTGACCTCATTCGTGAAATGGGTGCCGAGGTTGAGATAGTTTTTGCAAATCAGCCCAAGGCTATTCTCGATTACACCGATTGCATTATCAACTGTGATATACACACCCGTGCCCGCACCAAGAGAATACTCAAGGCTGCCGGCGCAAAGGTTGTTTGCGGTCTTGACGACCTTATGAACGCTCCCGTAAACGGTAGCGGTTACAACGAAAAGTACGGTCTCCTCGGCTCTAACAAGTCCACCGAGGATAAGATCAAGCTCTTCCCCCGTGAATGCCGTCCCCTTGTTCTCGACATTCAGAAGAAGCTCTTCGATGCGACCGGAAAGCACATAGAAGTAATGGTATACGGCGACGGTGCCTTCAAGGATCCCCAGGGTAAAATCTGGGAGCTTGCAGACCCCGTAGTTTCTCCCGCATATACCGACGGTCTTATCGGCACTCCCAATGAGCTCAAGCTCAAATACCTCGCCGATAACGATTTCAAGGACCTCTCGGGTGAAGCACTCCGCGAGGCAATCTCCAAGAGCATTCGTGAAAAGGGCACCGAAAGTCTCGTCGGCAATATGGCTTCTCAGGGAACAACTCCCCGTCAGCTCACCGACCTCATCGGCTCTCTTTGTGACCTCACCAGCGGCTCGGGAGATAAGGGTACGCCCGTAGTGTTGGTACAGGGGTATTTCGATAACTACACCAACTAATTTTTGCTGCAGATAAGCGGCGCACTACTGCGTTAAAAGCAAGATACGGACTCCTCGACTTACGTAAGTAAGCCGTCGGAGTCCGTACTTACTTTTGCCTTGTATTGCTTGCTTCTCTTTGCAAAAATTTTGTCCTTTAACGATTGACTGTTAAATGGGGTATCTCGAAATACGTAAGTTGAGCAAGGTGCGGAAAAGTCAAATGAAATGCAGACTTTTTAGCATACCGCTGCTTATGCATGGGAGCGTAAGCGAGTCGTAATGGAGTCGGCATCCCCACTTTTGTTTTAGTTGTCTTACTTGCTTCTCTTTGCAAAAATTTTCGTAAGCAAGTCATAACAAAATCGAGTCCGTATTTACTTTTGCCTTGTATTGCTTGCTTCTCTTTGCAAAAATTTTCTTCTTTAAAATGGGGGACACGAAGAATAAATCTTACGGTATAATACTACCACACGTTGACGTAATAATAAATGACGGGATATGCAAAATAAATGCCGTGATTTTACCAAAATATGCAAAAAGCAAGGAAGCATCAGTTGAGATGCTTCCTTTTTCTATATGATAGAGTTATTTCTGTACGTTTGGATTGTTTGTGCGTTCAAGAAGATAATCAATTGATACGTTAAAATAGTCGGCAATTTTAATAAGCTCGGTAATTCCCGGTTCTCGTTCTCCCGTCTCGTATCTGCTTATTGTGTTTTGCGTTGTGTTAAGGTCAATCGCGAGCTTTAACTGGGATAGACCGCGGCTTTTTCGTATTTCTTTAAGTCTCAATAATACTCACCTCTTGACAATATTATCCCATAATGGTATAATTAAAATATCCCAATTTGGCATATTTAGAATGAGGTTGGATTTGAAAATGCTTGCGGTATGCCAAAAAAACACTTGACAATATATATAATGGTAATTGGAGAATTTTTCTGTTGAAAATTACGGTATGTGGGTATTCCGTTATTTTATAATATTACAATGAAAGGGAGGCAAGCTTTTACACAGGCAAACAGTTTTATTAAAAATAAAGGAAGGTAAACTACAATGAAAAAAGCATTATGTCTTTTACTCGCAATCGTCTTTGTATGTACCGTATCCGTAACCGCGGCAGACGTACCCGAATACGGTAAAGAGTGGGATGGGTACGTTAAGGAAACAAACGTATCCTACACCGACGTGCCCGACAGCCATTGGGCTAAGGATGCAATTGTAACCTGTACCGAGAAGAAGTGGTTTGGAGGATATCCCGATAAAAGCTTCAGACCGAGCGGTACAATAACGAGAGCTGAGGCCTTAAAGGTGTTCGTCGTCTTTTTGGGCTTGGAGCTTAAAGAGGTTACTCAAAGCTATTTTTACGACGTAGACCCGAACGAATGGTATGCACCTTATATCGAAGCAGGTAAGGATCTGTTCCCCAAATATACGACAATACAGGGCAAAACTCCTTTTAAGCCCGAGGACCCCGTTACAAGAGAGGATACGATTTACGCACTTGTAAGAGCCTTGGGATATGATAAGGACGTAAAGTTCGTTGATGAGTCCGTGCTTAATATGTTCAAGGATAAGAGCTCTATTTCCAAGAGCATGGGAAAATATTTTACCATTGCTCTTAATAACGAGCTCGTCGGAGGATACCCCGACAGTACGATTCGTGCTCAGGCATCGCTTAACCGTGCAGAGTTTGCTACTCTTTTGCTGAGAGGTGCGTTGAAGGGTAAACCCGTGCAGCCTCCTACGGAGGATGATAATAACGTTAATGACGGCAATGCCGAAAACGATGACGTCAATGACGATGGTACAGTTGACGACAAGAACACATATAAAATTGAGTATCAGAATACCCCTGAGTATTCTAATTCTGCACAATCAAAATTCCCGACTACTTACACCGCAAAGGATGAAATAACCTTAGGTACTCCCACTTGGCCGGGTAGAGACTTCGACTACTGGGAGGTTATTGAGGGTAATGTCGAGAATAATAAAATAAAACGAGGAACTACCGGAGATATTGTTTTGAAGGCGCATTGGTTAAACAGTGAAAATATTGCAATACCTTCAAACGGAGAGTTGGTTTCTTGTATACAGAATCCCGATGACGGATGTTACTATTTTACTTATAAAATAGGTACAATTACCAAAATTCCCGTGGTCGAAAGATATACACCCAAGCGTGCCGGAAATGGCGTTCCCGTAGAGATTCAGACCGCAACAACAACTGAAATTTCAAGGGAGTACGGTAATGAGATTGCTGAATCCATTTCAACTGCTGTTTCAACGACAGAAAGCTGGAAGGATACAAGCAACTGGGCTATCGATGTGTCTTTATCTAAAACAAGTGAGGCTTCGGCGGGTATAGAATTTCCTGTTGACGTGTTAAAATTCAATCTTTCCGGAAAACGAGGCACTAAGTTCGAGCTGTCAGGCTCTTATGAGTCAGGGTACGAAATAGGAGGTTCGACGGGAAATTCTCATTCTGAGATGAAATCATCCTCAACGACCCTTATATCATCGAACACGGAAATCAAGGCGCAGACCGAATATTATAGAATTCCCGCAGATTATCCCGACGGATATTATTCGTACAGAACGACCGTGGATGCTGACGTATACGCAGTTGTTAAGTATGACACGAATAATAAATCTTACTATTTGTCAACCTTTAGTATTCTCGACGGTGTTAAAGAAAGTCTGTTTTACGAGTCGGCAGGAGTAGAACGCTCCTCAAAGGTGAACGATAAGTATAATAAGCTTGAATACGACGTTCCCACAGAGCAGATCGAAGCCTTTTTAGCAAGCCCGAGATATACGGTTGAGCTTGATTACAACAACGGCACGGGTAAGGTTGATACCTTACAGGCTTTAGTCGGCGAGGCAGTATATCTTCCCATCCCCGAGAATAGCGACGGTGCATTTATGGGTTGGGAATTCAGTACTAATAATTCTACAAAGGTAATCAATGGAGATACAGCCGAGATTTTCTCTGCCCAAAACGGCGAAAAGCTTACTCTTAAAGCAAAATGGGGTGAGTGCAAGGTGTCCTTCAGTCTTGGAGAAGGCGGAGGTCTTTTAGCTGTACCGCTTAAGGATGACACATATAAGGGAAATAACGCAGCAATTAATTATACTGTATCAAATTTCACCTATACGTTTGTTAATTCTACAAACAGTGACCCCTACGTAACTATTGGAGGCGAAGCCTACCTCGAAGAAGGCAAAACGTATTACATACATATGAACGTTGAGGGTACTACGGTTAATTCCAATGCCGTACAGCTCTTTTATGCTATCAACGCGGCATACGTAGAGACGCTTTCCGTAAGATTCGGCGGGGATTCGATTAAGACAATCACGGTACCCAAGACGGGCTATTACAATTTCCGTATAGATAATGATACAGGAAGAAATATAACAATAACTGACCTTTGGATATCTGACGTTAATTTGTCTGATAAATCGGTTAAGCTCAATTCTAACTATGGCACACTTCCCGTTCCTACAAGAACTGGTTATTCGTTTAACGGATGGTACTATAACGACGCAAAGGTTACAGAATCAACGAAGGTTACAGAAAACAGTGCTCATACCCTTGTCGCAAAATGGACACCTGATCCTTTGTTGAAAACAAGTGGGTCATATGGTTATTATTCCAGAGGCGATGACGCAGGGGACAAGGATAATCAAATTTGGTCAAGTTCAACGAAAACCGAGCTGTTTTATGTTGGAATGAACAGAAGTGCTCTACAGGCAAACGGATATACAAAACTCAAAATTGAAATGGAAGTTAATGCATGGGAAAACTTTGTGTTTGAAGATGTTACACCTATATTCATTATTTATAACAGAACCGGAAGTCAATTGAGAAAGTTCGATGGACAAACTGTAGCTGGTGGTTGGAAAGCTCAACACCACACTTTTGAAGTAAGTATTGACGCTTTGTGTGATGATGGAAGTATAAAAGTTGGATATACTTCTGTTGCTCGAAAGGACTGGCTGGGCTCTGACACAAGCTGCTGGCATCGTGGCACTGTTATATTGAAAGTAACAGCCGTAAAATAGTTCATTATCAATAATACTAATAAATAAGGTAAAATGCACTTAGCATTGCTTTCGCTTTGCTAAGTGCATTTTTTGAATATATAATTATAATTTGCTTTTGCTGTCGTCGAGATTTTTGAATTTCGATTTTCGATTATCGTTATAATTAAGTACGTGATAATCTTGGGAGAATTGTAATACCCAAAAATTTCAGAAGCTTTTTTGGGTACGGTTAAAATTAAGAGGTTGAAATATTTGCCTTTGAGAACGGCATACTGTTAAAAAAGCTCGATAAGGAAGAATCAGCAAATCAACAAACAAAAAATGAATTGCCACTCAGGGCAATTCATTTTTAAAACCAGAAAAGTTTTTGGGGGTAAAGGGGGCTTTTTTCAAAAAGCCCCCTTTTACTAATATAAAGAAAGCAGACTCAAACGAGTCTGCTTTCAACCTTAATTAAGACGCAATTTTACGCGGTACGGATGTCTGCCTCAACAGCCTTCACAAGCTTCTTTATAACGCTCTTTGCGACCGCTTCGATTTCCTCGCCCGTAAGGGTTTTTTCACCCGAGCCGATAACGAGGCGGATGGTGATAGACTTCTTGCCCTCGGGAATCTGCTTGCCCTTGTACTCGTCAACGAACTTAACGTCCTGAAGGAATTCGGTCTTCTTGCCCATAACGGCGTTATAGATATCCTCCCACTTAACCATAGAGTCAACAAAGAAGGAGAGGTCGTAATCGTTCATAGGAAATTCGGGAAGGTGAGTGAACTTGTTAGTTCTGGAGTTGAAGGGACGGAAGGCTTCCATATCCATTTCAACGAGAACGGCGGAAACGACCTTGATACCGCAAGCCATAGTAGCCTTCTTGGAGAGGAGAGCGAGGTCGCCTATCTTCTCGTCGCCGAGGTAGATATTCATCCAGACGGTATCGTCTGCCCAGTAGGGCTTTTCTACCTGACGGAACTCAAAGCCCTCCATATGAGTATAACGGGGCATTGCGCCGATAACACCCTTTGCACGACGGAAAAGCTCGGAGACGTTGTCCGACTTACCAACGAATGCACAGCCGAGGTGCTTGCGCTGATAGGGGAGCTTTTCAACGGGATCGTAGGGAGAGGTGTAATCACGGTCAGCAAAAATCTGAGCCTCCTCGAAAATTGCAAACTCGTCGAAGCTACGCTCGTTCTTAACTATCGCCTTACAGATGTTGGGAAGGAGGGTTGAACGGATGTACTTCTCGGAGGGAGAGGGAGGAGTGGAGAGCGCTAAAACTCCGTCGGTATTCTCAAGAATAGCGTTGACGAAGGTATCGGTCATCCAGGGATAAGTGAATATCTCCTGCATATTGCAACGGAATGCAAGGTACTCCTTAACCTTGCGGACAAGGTCCCAATCAAGCTGATTTATAGCGCTTTCAAAGGTTGTGGTGATAGGAGTGGGCTGGAAGTTTTCGTAGCCGTACATACGCGCTACCTCTTCCATAATATCCGCCTTGATGGATACGTCACCCGTTGAACGCCAGGTGGGAACTACGATGTGCATACCCACGTCGGTAAAGGTTACCTCAAAGCCCATAGTACCGAGCTTGCGGGCAACTATCTCCTGTGGAATACGCATACCGAGACGGCGGTCAAGCCAGTCGAAGTCAACGTCAATTTCCTTCTTGACAAGCTTGTTCGGATACTTGTCGTTGTATGCGGTCACCTTCATTTCGGGATAGAGGGAGGCAAAAAGCTCCATAGCCATAGAAAGTGCAAGATCGCATCTTTCGGGGTCGATTGCCTTCTCATAGCGTGAGGAGGCTTCGGTACGGTTATCGTAGCGGAGCGCGGTACGGCGTACTCCCTTGGAATCGAAGTTTGCAACCTCAAGAATAACGCTCTCGGTTTCGGGGAGAACGGAATCCTTTGCACCGCCCATAACGCCTGCAAGCGCAACGGCACCCTCGGCATCGGCAATAACGAGGTCGTCGGTGGAAAGCTCAAGAGCCTTATCGTTGAGGAGGAGAAGCTTCTCGCCCTCGTTTGCGCGGCGTACCTCAATGTGATCTATAATGTGATTGGAGTCAAAAACGTGAGTGGGCTGACCCAGTGCCAGCATTACGTAGTTGGTTACGTCAACGAGAGCGTTGATGGGTCTCATACCGACTCTCCAGATACGGCTCTGTATCTCAAAGGGAGAGGGCTTGACCGAAAGACCCTCGATTTTTGCGCCGATGTAACGGGGACATCTTTCCTCGTCGAGAATACGAACGTCATATTCCTCAACTGCGTTGGGAGTATATTTTTCAAATTCAACGAGAGGGAGGTCGTAGAGAGCCGCAAGCTCACGCGCGATACCGTAGTGACCCCAGAGGTCAGGACGGTTGGTCATAGACTTGTTGTCTATCTCAAGAATCATATCGTCAAGGTCAAGTGCCTTGGCAACGGGAGTTCCTGCGGGAACGTCGAGGTGAGACATATCCATAATCATATGCTCCTCTTCGGCAGGGAAGAGGTCACCGAGACCTACCTCGTCGGAGGCACATATCATACCGAAGCTCGCAACACCGCGGAGCTTGGTGTTCTTGATTTCAACGGGCTCGCCCTCACCGTGCCAACGAACCATAGCACCCGGACATGCAACAACTACCCTTTCACCCTCATAGAGATTGCTTCCGCCGCAAACGATTTCCTTAACCTCCTCGCCGATATCTACACGGCATACACGGAGCTTGTCGGCGTTGGGATGAGGAAGCACCTCACGGATAATACCGATGATAATGTTTTCAAACTGCTTACCGAGGTCGTGTACGCCTTCAACCTCAACGGTTGACATTGTGAGGTCGTACGCAAGTCTGGAGAGGTCCATATCCTCGGGAATTTTAACGTAATCTTTAATCCAATTGAGCGATAATTTCATAATGCTCTTACCTCCTTAACGGAACTGGTTGAGGAATCGGAGGTCTGTTCCGTGGAACAAACGAACGTCATCAACACCGTAACGCATCATAACGAGTCTGTCAAGACCGATATTTACGTAGAAGCCCGTGTATTCGTCGGGGTCAACGCCTGCCGCACGGAGTACGTTGGGATGAGGAGTGCCACCCGGCATAATCTCTATCCAGCCAACGTGCTTACATACGCTGCAGCCCTTGCCTCCGCATACGAGACAGCCCATATCAATTTCAAAGCCGGGCTCAACGAAGGGGAAGAAGCCTGCTCTCATTCTTACGGGTACGTCCTGACCGAAAACCTTGGAAAGTATGCTCTTTATCATAACCTTACCCGAGGTGTAGGTGAGGTCCTTGTCAACGATGAGCGCTTCATACTGGAAGAAGGCACGCTCGTGACGGGCGTCGGTGGTCTCGTTTCTGTAAACTCTTCCCGGGTATACGAAGCGGTACGGGGGCTTGTGCGTCTGCATATAGCGTACGCTTCCGCCCGTGAGGTGAGGTCTGAGACAGAGCTTGTCGCTTGCCTCTCCCGAATCGTGTCCCTCAAGCCAATAGGTATCCATGCTCTCGCGTGCGGGATGGTTGGGAGGGAAGTTGAGGTTGTCGAATGCGTAGTATTCGCTGGTTATTTCGGGGCCGTGGAATATTTCAAAGCCCATTGAACGAAATGCATCGTTGAGGTCGTAGCACATCTGCGTGATGGGATGCAGACCGCCTATCTGAGGCTCAATACCGGGGAGCGTGCAGTCAAAGTCGGGAGATATCTCACTCGCCTTGAGAAGCAACGCCTCGCGTCTGCCTTCAATCTGTTCGGTTAAGAGTGCCTTGACGTTGTTTACCGCCTTGCCCATTTCGGGACGGAGGGATACGTCAAGCTTAGGGATTTCCTTGAGAAGCTCGGTAATAACACCCGATTTGCCGAGGAGGGAGGCTCTTATTTCCTGAAGCTCACTCTCGCTCTTTGCTCCTTCAATTTTCTCCGAGCCTTCACGGAGAAGCTGTTCGAGTTTTTCTTTCATATTCTTTTCCTCTTTATAATAGGATAATGAATGTAGTATGTCGAAAAGGCAAAAAGCCTTTCGAGGCTGATATGTCAGCCTCCCAAAAAGCAAATTGCTTTTTGGACTACATTCATTTGAACGAAAATCGACAGTTTTCTCAAAGAAAACTGTTAGCAAAACAAAGCTTTGCTGTCGAAATTCTTGAATTTCGACTTTCGATTATCGTTATAATGATAGATTATTATATCACAGTTTTACGCCCTTTGCAATAGCATTGCCGACAAAATTGTGCTTTTGTTCAGAGTTTTGGCAAGACTTACAAGAATTATAAAAAAACTTTTTAAAAAAGGCTTGACATTTTCACCTTTTTGTAATATACTTAGTAGGCTTAAGAAATGCGGCGTTAGCTCAGCTGGATAGAGTGTTTGGCTACGAACCAAAAGGTCAGGGGTTCGAATCCCTTACGCCGTACCAAAAAATTCGACTTGTTTCGACAAGTCGGATTTTTTTATCCATTGCGAAAGCAATGGCATATCATCACGCAGTATGCGTGTATATCATCAAAGGCGGCACACCGCCTTTGTATCTCATCACACCTTTAGGTGTGTATCAAAAATTCTTTCGCAATGATGATATACAAGACTTCGTCTTGATGATATGCAATTCCTTGCGGAATTGATGATATACAATGCTTCGCATTGATTTGTTTGTGAATTTATGCTATAATACGAACAACAGAAAAATTTTTGGGGTGCTATATATGGATATTAACTCACTAATAAAATCCAAAATAAATTATACAAAAGAAAAAAATGTATACCACTTCATTAATAATGAATCAGAGCGTCCACAATGGTCTATAATACTTGATAATTACCATAAAAATAACCCAAATCAGTTACAGATGAAAAGGCAGTACAAGTTTCATTTAAACAATATTGACACTGATGTTCAAAAGAAAAACTATTTTCACTATATAACGGAACTGGGTGGTGTTACTGTTGACCTCGCTAGCGGACCGTCAGGATACTTTTCTCCTGTTTTCAATTTTTTAAAAGATGATAGTATTTTTATTGCAACTGATGCAAGTATAGCAATAATCAATGCCCATCAAAAAGCAAATACGGATAACCGTTTTTATATTTTTGATGTAGATTTAGATAAAGCTCTTCCATTTGAAGACGGTAGTATAGATGCCTTTTGTGGAAATCTGTTGCTCAATGTTGATAATTACAAAGGACTTTTAAAAGAGATTAGCAGATGTTTGAAATTCAATGGTAGATTTGCAGTTATCGAGTTGTTCTATGAGACAGGTTCGCAAACTTATGATTATCTTAAACAAAGAAATGCTGTGTTTTCTTCATTGGAATATTTTATCTCTGTGTGTAGTGAGATTGGTCTAAAATACAAGGATAGCGAAATAAGAAAAGAAATTGTTGGAAAAATATCAGAGGGCGATTTATTTCCAATTGGAGAAAATGACAAGTGTTTAGAAACAATTGTATATTTTGAGAAAAAATAACAATTATGTGAACCGTCCAATAATCTGTAGGGGTTCAAACACATAGCCTAAAAACTTAAAGTGCATCGAATTTGTGCTCCCTTTTCAAAAAACCACAAGTACCTCGGTACTTGTGGTTTTTTGTATCGGCGGGGATTCGAACCCCTGACGAAGGCACGTGGACAGTACGGCGTGGATTTAGGGAATGATGTTTGCTTCGCAAATGATGAATGATGTTTGACCTACGGTCAAATGATGTGTTTCCAGTAGGGAAACATTAAGGTAGAAAACCGCACACGGTTTTCAAAAATTAATTATAATAATAGATTAGGTCTATATATAGCCCTAAATTGTTTTTTGCATTAGGTTTATATATAGACCTGTTTTTTCTTTTGCGTGGACTATATATAGTCCAAAATTGTTTTTTTAGATTAGGTCTATATATAGCCCTAAATTATTTTTTGAGTTAGGTTTATATATAGACCTGTTTTTTCTCTTGCGTGGACTATATATAGTCCAAAATTGTTTTTTTAGATTAGGTCTATATATAGCCCTAAATTGTTTTTTGCATTAGGTTTATATATAGACCTGTGGAATGTTATACTGTAAGTAGAGTCGACAAACACCCTAAAATCTGATATAATAGAAACAAGAAAAAATCAGAAAGAAGGAAAAAGAAATGACCACTTACAGCAAAGAATTTAAAGAAGAAGCAATCCGTCTGTCGGATGAAATCGGAAACAAGAAAGCGGCAGCCCAGCTTGGAATCCCGTATTACACGTTGGCGGATTGGCGCAATCACAGCAAGCACAAGCCCAAAGAAACAAAACCGATGAGCGAAGAGGAGCTTCGTATTCGGAATCTTGAACTTGAGAGAGAAAATGCAGAATTGCGTGAAGCAAACAACATCTTGAAGGATGCGCTCGGTTTTTTCGCAAAAGACCGGAAGAAGTAAAAACATGTGAACGGCACATTTTTGTTTTGAAAAACAAAGATAGATACCGTGTCAAAGCCATGTGCAAAGTTCTGAATATCAGCGAGTCCGGATACTATCGTTGGTTGAAAAACAGAAACAAACCGTCGGCTCGAAAACTTCTTTCGGTCAAGATTCAGGAAATACTGGATGCACATCCGGATAACAGCAATTACGGCATTGAAAGAATGCAAACCGCCCTTGACCAAAAAGGAATCCACGTAAGCCGAAGAACGATATACCGCGCCATGACAGAGATGGGAATCGTACACAAAAAACGTACTCCGCGTGGCATAACAAAGGCTACAACAGAGATTCAAGACCCAGAAAACTTGATAAAAAGAGATTTTTCGGCGGAAAAGCCGCTTCAAAAGCTACTTTCTGACATTACAGAAATCCAATGCAGTGATGGAAAACTCTACGTTTCGGCAGTTTTGGATTGCTACAACGGAGAAATTCTGTCGATCGCTATGGATAACAATATAAAAAAAGAACTCTGCATCCGAACCTTAAATGAACTGAAATCACAGTATGGAAAGAAGCTTTGCGGAGCGATCTTCCATAGCGATCGAGGAAGTCAATACACGAGCGAAGCTTTCAAAGCTACGCTTCAAAAGATAGGATTGCGCCAAAGCTTGAGCGGTACGGGACATTGTTTTGATAACGCGAGAATGGAGAGCTTTTTTGCAACCTTAAAAAAAGAAAAAATCTACAGAATTTCTGCGTACAAGCTGACACGGGAACAAGTGAAAACCATTATTTTCAGATACATATTCGTTTACTACAATCGGATCCGCATAACCTCATTCAATCCGGGAGGATTGCCTCCGGTCGCTTACCGTGAATGGGCAAGATCGAATGCCGCGCTTGCGGCTTGATCGTGGACTCGCGCCGCCGCTGAATTTTCCTCGTTCCGCTACGCTACACTTCGTCAATTCAGCGGCATTTATCCAGATTTATCTGTTTTAGGGGATTTTTTCGACTGCACATTTCTTGACAATTCCACTGTTTTTTCTCTTGCATGGACTATATATAGTCCAAAATTGTTTTTTAGATTAGGTCTATATATAGCCCTAAAAATGAATTGCCACTCAGGGCAATTCATTTTTTAAGCCACAAAAGTTTTTGGGGGTTAAGGGGGCTTTTTTCAAAAAGTCCCCTTTTACTGACAAAAAGAAGAAATCCACTTCTTCGGAAGTGGATTTCAACCATAACTTTTCACTTGTCTCTCTTATCTATTCTCTGAAAAATGACGGTATCCGTCATTTTTCCTCCCTTTCCCAGCTACCCGTGAGGAGAACGGTTTTATCGCTTGAGACGGTGAGGACACCGCCGTCTGTATATGCGACGATTTCCGTTTCATCGGGAAGGAGGAGCTTACACTTGCAAGCCACCACCGACGAGACAAAGGGGATATGACCTGCGAGAATGGCAAGCTCGCCCTCGGTGGTACGGAGAGAGAGCATTTCAACCTCTCCCGAAAAGATATCGCCGTCGGGAGAGGAGATCTTCAAGGGGAAGGCTTTCATTGTGACACCTTTTTAGCCTTTGCGACGGCATCGTCGATAGTGCCGACGAAAAGGAATGCCGACTCGGGAAGGTCGTCGTGCTTGCCCTCGATGATTTCACGGAAGCCTCGGATGGTTTCCGAAAGGGGCACGTAGATACCCGGGAAGCCCGTGAATTTTTCGGACACGTGGAAGGGCTGAGACAGAAATCTCTGTATTTTACGGGCGCGGGAAACGAGAAGCTTATCCTCATCCGAAAGCTCGTCCATACCCATAATTGCAATTATATCCATAAGCTCGGCATAGCGCTGGAGTATTCTCTGTACCTCACGGGCAACTGTGTAATGCTCCTCGCCCAAAATATCTGCCGAAAGGATACGGCTGGTTGACTCAAGGGGGTCAACGGCAGGGTATATACCCTGAGACGCAATGCTTCTCGAAAGAACGGTGGTCGCATCAAGGTGGGCAAAGGTGGTTGCGGGCGCAGGGTCGGTAAGGTCATCCGCAGGAACGTAGACCGCCTGAATTGAGGTAATAGAGCCGTTCTTCGTTGAGGTGATTCTCTCCTGAAGAGTACCCATTTCGTTAGCGAGGGTGGGCTGATAGCCTACCGCACTGGGCATACGTCCGAGGAGGGCTGATACCTCACTG